>NZ_KB898920.1:0-2843 GCF_000377925.1 Thioalkalivibrio sp. AKL12 | reverse complement strand
CATCGGCCATCACCTCGGGCAGGAAACCTGGCGCCATTATCCCAAACCCGCCAGGCGGGCGGGACCCACGGCGGATTAAATCAGTGTTTCCCTAGCGCTTGACGAAATAGACATTCCCTCCACTTAATCAATGAATCGATCCGGCCCTTATCCCAGATCCATGTACCCGGCTACTTCGGCAGCCGTTTGACTGTGTGCCTCCTAATCCCATCTTTAAAGTCGCTGCAAGTACGTTGTCAACGGATCCTCACCGACCCTCGTCATTTTGATCTAGTCGACATAGCATTCTTCTGACTTCATCCCGGAATTGCTCAGATACCTGGGGGCGAGAAACAGTTCGCGCATTCAACCTTCTCACCTTCTCGGCCACACCAAACGTACCCACACCCAGCCTTTTCTTTATCGCCCGAGACACCTTCACCAAGCGCTCGTTGCGCGTTAGACCCCGTAGAACTTTCTGAACGAACGCACTTCGAGCTTCTTTGTTTTGGTTTACCCTTTTAAAGTCGGGTCGAAAATCGGAACTTACACCTAGATGCACTAAGGTCCGGCAATACACCTCACCTACATCCTCAGCCATTTCCTCCTGCGTCAACACCAATACCTTTTCTTTACCAAACGTCTTTTGGTATTCCCGAATATATTTATCGTGCTGCATGAGCTCGATATATCGATTCCGCCATCCCGAAATCAGTTCAATTGGATCATAGACCGAGTGAGCGACATATCTCTCGCACTCTCTTCGCCATGCCCGCTCAGGGTCCACTTCTAATTCGCTCCCGCAAAACACTGCCTCAGAGTGCATTGAAAGAAAGAAATCCACTGGATCTCGGCGCATGATTATAATCTTTGATTCGGGAAACTCTCGAGCGATCGCTCTCCGCGCTGTGCTCGAATACAAATACCAGACTGACGCCTCTCCAGACGCTGTTGTGTTACTTTTGCTGGAGAACAAGCGAATATAGTGATCATATTCGGTGATTTTTCGGTTATCGGCCGAGCGATGAAGAAAATAATGCGGCTCTTTTGGTTTTGAAATATTAACATCAGGGTGTTCGGAAAGGTAACTCGCTAGAGCTGTTGTACCGCACTTTGGTGCCCCAACAATGAAAAAGTTTGGGTCTGTCATAGTTGAATTTACTCTCGACAAATCTTCAATTGGAGGTGGAAACGTTAAATTTCGGGAAGTCGACCTGAAAACGACCGAGGATCCAACAACAAAAAAAGACGATGCAAAAAAAGCGCAGCTGCCCGGGTTACCGCCGCCGCCAAGTGATCGCTGAACTCTCGATTCCAAGACGTCGCCATACATATGTCCACAGAAGAAGATTCCAAATCACTATGGTAATCGCCGTGGCAGCCGCGGCGCCTTCCAATCCGAAAGGTGGGATTAAACCGACGTTCAGGGCGACATTGCACAAGGCAGCAATCGCAACACCCTTTACTGTGTCGCGTTCATGGTCCGTCATGTTCAACAGCAAACCCACCGAACCCATGGCCGCATTCACCAGTTGCCCAAGGGCGAGGATCGCGAGGGCTAGAGCTCCCAAGCGGTACTCTGCCCCGAACAGCAAATCCAAAAGGGGCCCCCCAAACGCCGCCATAAGAAGCACTGGCGGAAGCGCGAGTAATAGGATGATACGCGCACTGTAGGTAACCAGCTGCTGCAGGCGAACGAGCTCCCCCTGCGCGTGCAATCGGGCAAAATACGGCTGTAGGACCTGATTGATGGCCTGCAGGCCAAATACGACCAGTGTCGCGACCTGCACCACGACGCGGTAGACGCCCACTTCCTCATCGCTGCGGATGATGCCGAGCATGATGATATCCGTATGGGCGATGATGAGCTGAAGCCCCGCCAACATAGCCAGCGGCAACGCGGCCCGGCGCCAGTAGCGAGCCTGGTACTCTGGCGGGGGCGCTGTACGAAGCCCGGGCGGCCGGGCTCGTAAGAGCACCGCCGCACCAATGATGAAGGCGGCAAAGGCCGCCAGTCCATGCAACCCCATCACGCCGACCGGCGTCAATGCGCCACCATTCGACCACCAGACAGCTGCCAGAACCGTCACCAGCAGCAGGCCGGGTCGCAGGATGCTCTCGGGCAACTGTCCCAGCACAACCCGGCGAAGCCCTCGCAGTGCGGCTCCGCGCACGTTTGCCAGGGCGATCAATGGCACCAGTGCCAGCCCCACGGCCAGGGTCTGCCAACGGGGCTCGCCCAGCCAATCCCGGCCAAGCCAGAGCGCTAGCGCCCCTACAGTGACCATCAGGACGGCAAAGACCACGATGAACAGGTTGCTCCAGCGCCAGAGGCCTCGGATCAGCCCCCAAGAATCTTTCGCTTGCGCTTTGGCGGTTTCGCGAACAACCAAGGCCGGAAGGCCGACCTGCGCCGGGATAGCAAGCAACATGATCAGCGAAAGCGCAAACGCGTAGACCCCATAGCCCTCGGGACCCAACACGCGCGCAAGGACCACAGCTAGCCCAAATGCGATCCCGGTTGCGAGCACCTTAATCGCAATACTACCCACCCCACCGCGCATCAACTGTTGGCGGAGTGTCATCTGCGGCACGGACGAATCCTGCGGGCCTTCTCTACTCAATTGTCGGCTAGCCCGTCGTAACGGGTTAACCCCGTATCAATTGCGTTTGCCATGCGAGCGCAAGCCGATTGCCGCGCGGCAGAGCCGCTCGCAATGACGGGTGCGTTCTGAACAGAGAGGTTGGGCACATTGTAACCGTCAGATCCGGTAGTACTCGCGATACCACTCGACGAAGCGGGCGATGCCATCTTCCACCGCGGTCGCGGGGGCATAGCCCACGTCCTGACGCAGGGCCTCGAC
>NZ_KB898919.1:0-3419 GCF_000377925.1 Thioalkalivibrio sp. AKL12 | reverse complement strand
CGTAAACCGACTCTTGCGCATCTCGGCCTCCTTTGGCTCTAGTGTGCCCGGAGACCTCCAGTTTTCAATGGACCGAATTTACGGGAAGGCGACAGTCATTCCGGGCGTAGCGCCCCCATCGCGTCATCCCGGCCGTAGCGGAGCGGAGAGCCGGGATCTCTCCATGCTGGGGGATGCCCCGACGTTTGTGCCACCTTCAGTGGCGGAGATCCCGGATAACCGCTTCGCGGTTTCCGGGATGACGGGGTTGGGGGTTGGGATGCGTTTCGGGTGTTTGCGCCATCGTATTGGCTGGTGTTTCCTGGGCCGTGCTTACGGTTACGCCTGCGCCACCCATCTATACGACCAGAGTCCTACTATCGTCATCCCGGCCGTAGCGGGGCGGAGAGCCGGGATCTCTCCGTGTTGGGCGACGCCCCGACGTCTGTGTCACCTTCGGCGATGGAGATCCCGGATAACTGCTGCGCAGTTTCCGGGATGACGGACTTTGGGCGGCAATTTCGAATGTTCGAGTAGGCATCGGGCCTGGGGGCATTCTTGCCATCTTCCTGGCCGGGCTCCCTTGGTCGTCATTCCGGGCGTAGCGCCCCCATCGCGTCATCCCGGCCGTAGCGGAGCGGAGAGCCGGGATCTCCATCGTTGGAAGGTCCACACGGATGGGGCATCCGTTGCGCTGGAGATCCCCGATAACTGCTGGGCAGTTTCCGGGATGACGGGAAGCTGCGGGATGATGGAGGCAGGGTCGGTTGGCGATTGGTGTCAGGTTTTGGAGATTGCTTCGCCATGATGGCCTGAGCCTGAACCGGGGCGGGTAGACTCGATTGGTACTGAAGTGCGGCTTTGAGCGGGTTTTTTCTGTGGTGGGCTCAAGATTTGGGATAGTCTGTCGTTGTAGAGGGTATAGCGATTGCAATGGCTTCGAGACGTCGAATGCCGAGGAGCAAGAAGATGGCGATCAGTTCGTTGGGTGTCGGTTCCGGGCTGGATCTGAATCAGCTGGTAGGTGAGCTGGTTCAGGCTGAAAGGGCCCCGAAGGAAAACCGTTTGAACCAGCGCGAGGAGCGGCTGGAGGCCCAGGTTTCGGCGTTTGGCGCCCTTCGCAGTGGCATTGATCAGGCGCAGCAGTCCATGTCTGATCTGTCGCGCTTTCGCCCGGAACAGACCGTGGAGATGTCGAACGAGGATGCGGCCTCGATCACCACAGACGGTACGGCGGACAACGGCCGCCTGTCGCTGGAGGTCCAGCAGCTCGCGCAGTCTCAGGCGGTCGCCAGCCAGGCGGGTGCCTTCGAGAGTCGTGACGACGAGGTGGGTGCCGGGCGACTGAATATTCAGGTCGGGGCGGGTCAAGCCTTCCAGATTGACGTGGGCGAGGGCGATACGCTGCGCGATGTTCGCGATGCGGTGAACGCGGCTGATGGTGGTGTCACCGCGTCCATCGTGAACGACGGCCAGGGTTCGCGCCTGGTTTTCAGCGCGAACGAGACGGGGGAGAACAACACCATCTCGGTGTCGGTGGATGGCGATCCGGACCCGGCCAATGAAGGTATTGGCCGCCTCGCATCCAGCAACCTGGAGCAGACCCAGGAGGCGCGCGACGCCATCGCAACAATCAATGGCATGACCGTGACCAGCAGTTCCAACACGCTGGACGATGCGATCGAAGGCATGGAGATCGAGTTGCGTCAGGTCACCACGGGCCCGGTCAACGTTACCGTATCGGAAGACCGCGATGGGTTGCGTGAACAGGTTGCGGGATTTGTTGAGAACTACAACGCGATTGTTTCGCAGATGCGCGACCTGACGGCTTACGATGCCGACGAACGCCAGGCCTCGATCCTGACGGGGGACGGGACAGTGCGAAACATCCAGGGCCAGCTTTCTTCGGCACTGATGCAACGGGCCGATGTGCCCGGAGCGAGCAACACCATGTTCGTCGAGCTGGGGATTACCACGAACTCGGACGGCACGCTGCGTTTCGATTCCGACCGCTTCCGTGAGGCGGTCGAGGAGGACGGGTTCGAAAACATCTCGCAGACGGTGCGCCAGGTCGCCGGCGGGATGAATGACGTGTTGAGCTCGTTCCTGGGCTCCCAGGGCATCCTGCAGATGCGCACTGATGGCCTGCAAAACGATCTGAGCCGGATCGGGGAAGATCGAGAACGCCTTGATACTCGGATCGAACAGCTGGAACAGCGTCTGGTGCGGCAGTTTTCGCGAATGGACCAGACTGTCGCCCAACTGCAAAGCAGTGGCGACTACCTGATGGGGCAACTAGCCAATATGCCGCTGGCGCAGAACCGCAGCAGGTGATTGGCGGGTCATTAAGGCGTGCCGGCGGGAACGGCGAACGGATAACGGAGAAGAGCGGATGTACGGACCAGGCATGAATCGGGGCGTGAACCAGTATCGTCAGTCGGGCGCTTTGGCGGAGGCACAGGTGGCCGAGCCGTACCGCCTGATCCAGATGCTCTTCGAGGGCGCACTGGAGCGGATTGCGGTCGCGAAAGGGGCGATGCAGCAGGGTAATGTGGCTCTCAAGGGCGAGAAGATCGGCAAGGCGATCGACATTGTGGAAGCACTGCGCGCGGTGCTGGACCACAAGCACAGCCCGGAGCTATCCGGAAACCTGGATGCGCTCTACGAGTACATGAGCCGTCGCCTTTTGGAGGCGAATGTGCAGAATGATCCGGCGGCGTTGGATGAGGTGTCCTCGCTGATCCGGGAGATCAAGGCAGGCTGGGACGACATTCCTCCCCAGGAACGCCGCAAGGCTGGCTGAATGTCCTCGCATACCGCCTTCCAGTCGGGAGCACCGGACGCCAGCGTCACGCTGGAAGACGGGATCGAGGGCGTACGGGGGGCCATGGATGCCGCCTTGGCCGACGAAGATTGGGACCGTTTACAGGAGCTGGACGGGATTGCCCGTGCGTTGGTAGAGCGCGCCTTTGGCAGTGAACCCGCCCCGCAGCGGGATGACGACGGTAACTCACTGCGGGCTGCCTTGCAGACCCTGGCGCGCTTCTATGAGCAGCACCTCCCGGAGCTCCAGGCGCGGCAGGCCGATGTAAGCCGGCAACTCCGAGACCTGCGCAGCGGTCGCCGGGGTATCTCCGCTTACGAAACGACCCGCCGGCATACCATGCGGGCGAACCCGGGCAAGCCGAGCGACTAACGCGGTCCCGCAACGGGTGGAAACTTCTCCGTTACTCCCAAAAGCCCGATTATCCCCTCCCGTCATCCCGGAAACCGCAACGCGGTTGTCCGGGATCTCCACGGCCAGGGTCGCCCGAGCTCTGGGCGATATCCGGCGTGATAGATCCCGGTGTCGCCTTCCCGTAAATTCGGTCCATTGAAAACTGGAGGTCTCCGGGCACACTAGAGCCAAAGGAGGCCGAGATGCGCAAGAGTCGGTTTAC
>NZ_KB898918.1:0-6728 GCF_000377925.1 Thioalkalivibrio sp. AKL12 | reverse complement strand
CCGACTGGGCCGACCAGCGCGGCGTGGAACTGAGCTTCATCCAGCCGGGCAAACCGATGCAGAACGGCTTCATCGAACGGTTCAACGGCAGCTACCGCCGCGGGGTCCTGGACCTCTACGTCTTCCGAACGCTGACCGAAGTCCGGGAACACACCGAGCAGTGGCTGCAGGACTACAACGAAACCATCCCTCACGACGCGCTGGGGGACCTGACGCCGGTCGAATACCGGCAGTTACACACCCCGGAAACCTCTAGTTATGCGTGGACCTAATCCGGGGAAGTCGACACCATCAGCAACCCGCGCCAGAAGACGATATCCATGCCCTGGGTGTTGGCCAGGCGCACTAGCAGTCCGTCGAAGCTGAGCGCCATCACGCCGGTGAAGGCGAGCAGGGAGCCGTGCAGGTGTTCGCGTTGCATGATCCGGTTCACCCTCCATGTGCCGCTTTTCCAGCGGGGTTGTTACAGTGCGTGGGTACCGTTTTCGGAGTGCCGTATGTCCGCATCCCAGATCCCGCCCGAACTGCAGCCGATCGGGGCCATTGGCCTCGGCATCATGGGGGCACCCATGAATCGCAACCTCCTCGCCGCCGGGGCCGACGTCCAGGTCTGGGCGCGCCGGCCGGAGACGGCGGAAGCACTCGCGCAGGATGGGGCGCAGCCATGCACGAGCCTCCCGGAGCTGGTTCGCGGCGTGCGGGTGCTGGTGCTGAATGTCTCCGATACGCCGGATGTCGAGGCGCTGATGCTGGGGCCGGATGGGGTTCTGGAGCACGCCCGTCCCGGACTGGTCGTGGTCGATCACAGCACCATCGACCCGATGCGTACCCGCGCCATCGCCCGAGCGGCCGCCGAACGCGAGGTGACCTTCGTGGATGCCCCGGTTTCGGGCGGGGAGCCGGGCGCGCGGGCCGGGACCCTGAGCCTGATGGTGGGCGGGCCGGTCGATGTTGTCGAGAGGCTGCGACCGATCTTCGAGGTGGTGGGCTCCACCCTGACCCACGTGGGCGACACCGGCGCGGGGCAGATCGCCAAGGCCTGCAACCAGCTGGTGGTGGGCGAGACCCTGGTCGCGATCGGGGAGGCGTTTGCGTTGGCCGAACAGACCGGGGTGGACCCGGCACGCATGCGCGAGGCGTTAATGGGGGGCTTTGCCGGTTCGCGCATCCTGGAGGTACACGGCCAGCGGCTACTGGATGGCGATTTCGAGCCCGGTTTCCAGACCGGGCTCTACCACAAGGATCTGGGCATTGTGGCCGGGCTGGGCGAGGAGGTGGGGCTGAGCCTTGACGGACTCAAGCCGGTGCGACGCGCGGTGGACGAGGCGTTGGAGGCCGGGCAGGCCGATCACGATGTGGCCATCCTGGCGCGTTTTTGCCTTCACGCCCGTGACGATCAAGGGCGTTAAAGGCGGTTCTTCGCGTCGCGGGTTAGCCGAACAGGCGCCAGAGGATGTAGAGCACCGAGAACACCAGGCCGAATACGATCCCGGCCCAGGACAGGGCGCGCATGCCGCGCCCTGGTCGGTGTTGCTCCGGCATGTCCGGTGACATCACCACCTTGAAGGTGATCCAGGCCAGTACTGGGGCGGACAGGAACGACAGCAGCGTGGCGAAATCGACCAGGCGGGTGAAGTGTTCCCCGGCCTGCGAAATCAGCAGCACGGCGCCGCTGGCGACCACCAGCAGCGCGATCCGGTAGCCCCACCAGTCCAGGCCTCGTTCGCCTTTGCGCGAGGGATCCATGGTCTGTGGTGCGTGGCCGTCCTCGCGCAGGGTGCGGATGATCGCCACGATCACACGGGGGTAGGCATCGGTGACGGCCAGGGTGGTCGAGAACATTGTGGTCAGGGCGGCCACGGCGATCAGGGTGCGGCTCCATTCGCCCAGACTATGGGCATACAGGTCTACCAGCTGAGCGGAGAAGGCGGCCGCCCCCGGGGCAAAGCCGATCCCGCTGCCATACATCAGCACCGCGCCCAGCAGCATGAACGCGAGGGCAATCACCACCGCGCCCAGGTAGCCCAGGCGGAAGTCGAAGATCGCCTCGCGTACCGTCGGGGCGTGGCCCGTCTGGCGGGCGCGCTCCTGGGTCCAGATCGAATGCCAGGCGGCCACATCGAGCGGGATCGGCATCCATCCCAGAAGGGCCAGCACGAAGGCGAAGCCGGCCAGGGTCCAGAGGCTCGACCACTCTTGCGCGCCGGACAGGGTGACCAGGTCCGGAGCCTCGCGGAAGGCGAGTGCCACGGCGGCCACGGTGGAGACGCTGAGCGCCGCCATGATGATCTTCATGCCCAGATCGAGCCCGCGGTAGGCGCCGATCATCAGGAACGTAATGCATGCGGCCAGCACCAGGGCCGAGACCAGGGTGACCGACAGATCCAGGTCAAAGACCAGTGTGACCAGCCCGGCGGTGGTCAGCGTGACCACTGCCTGGATGGTAAACAGGGTACCCACGGTCACCGCGATGTAGAGCCCGAGTGCCCAGTTGCCGAGCCGGTGGTAGCCGGTCAGCAGGTGATGTCCAGTGGCGGCCGCGTAGCGCGGGCCGAACTCTAGGAATGGATACTTGAACAGGCAGGCCAGCAGCACGATCGGGATCAGCAGCAGCCCGTATTCGGCCCCGCCCCGGGTGGCCTGGACCAGATGCGAGACGCCCACTGCCGCTCCGGCCATCAGCAGGCCTGGTCCGATGGCTGCGCGCAGGGAGGCGCGGGTGGAAGCATTCATGGGCCTGGGTCCGGGGGTAAGGGTGTGGGGTACGGATTCTAGGGAAACATTGATCTATGTACACGTGCGTTTGGGTGCCCCATGTTCCCGATCCTGCCTCGGGGCTCATGGATGGGCAGCGGATCGCAGGCCGCCAAGGCACGTACGGTGCGCCTTGTTTCGAAAAATCTGCGGGGATCAACGCGACTCATCAGCGTCGTCCAGGGAAGACGAGGGCGCGCGCTGACCGCGCCCGCCACGCTTCAGAGCGACAGGGGGACGCGACGGTAGATTTGCGGTGCGTTGGGGATCTGATCGCTGCTTGCGGGGAAGCGCTGGATCAACTTGTCGTAATAGCTGCGAATGTTCTGCACGTAGAGGACCGGCTCCCAGCCGCGGGCGTAGCCATAGCGGGTTTGCTCGTGCCATTCGCGTTCCGCCAGCCGTGGCAGCCACTGCATTACGTCCAGCCAGCGATCCGGATCGTCGCCGTTGGCGTCGGCCAGACGCCGGGCGTCATGCAGGTGTCCCAGACCGACGTTGTAGGCCGCCAGCGTCATCCAGGTGCGGTCCGGTTCCGGGATGCGTTCCGGTAGGCGCTCACGCAGGTCCAGCAGGTAGCGGGTGCCGCCGTCGACGCTGGATGCCGGATCGGTGCGGTCCTCGACGCCGAGGCCGGATGCGGTGTTCTGGGTCAGCATCATCAGTCCGCGCACCCCGGTGGGGGAGATGGCCTCCGCGTTCCAGTGAGACTCCTGGTAGGCCACGGCGGCGATGAAGCGCCAGTCCAGGCCGTATTCTGCGCCGGCGCGTTCGAACAGGCCGCGAAAGCGATCCAGCTGGTTATCCACGCGCCGGGCGAAGGTCAGGGCGTCCACCAGGTCGTGGGTCTCCAGATGGCCCAGGTAGCGGTCGATCATCAGTTCCAGGTCGCGGTTCTCCCGCAGGCGGTCAATGTAGGCCTCCGCCGCGTCGATCAGGCTGCGGTCGAAGCCGGCCGGGAACAGCCAGGTGACGGCCACCCCGCGCTCGAACTCATAGGCGGTACGCAGATCGGGATGCAAGCGTTGCAGCCGGCCGAATTCCAGGGAGCTCATCAGTGCATAGTCGATTTGGCCCGCGGCCAACGCCTGGCGTTGTGCTTTGGCGGTCCCGATGGGTACCAGCTCGACCGGCGGGTCTCGCGGCTCGTACCCGAGGGTCTCGAACAGGCCCGGATTCGGGGTCTCGGACTCCGGATCCCCTGCCCGGACCGATACCTGTTGCCTCGCCGCGTCGGCGTGGGCCAGATGGGCCCGCAGGCGTTCCGGCAGCGGCGACTGTGCGGTGAGTCCGAGTCGGGTTCCGGCGGGCAGGCTGGCGAGGGCGGGCAGTGCAGCGGTGGATTCGTTGCCGCGCCAGAAGGCGAGAACCTGCTGGATGGCGAGGATCTCCGGACCGCGTTCGATCGTCGGTTCATCGGGGTCCACCAGCAGCCCGGCGGCCAGGTCCGCCCGGTGTTCGCGCAGACGGCGGTGGGCCTCGGCGGCGGTCTCCACGCGGGTTACGCGAATGCGCGTGCCCAGTTCCTTCGCGAAGCCATGCAGCAGGGCCAGTTCCAGTTGGTCGTGGCCATTGGTGGCCGCCAGCTCCGAGCGCCCCAAGGGCGCTTCGACCAGCACTACCTGCAGTTCCTCGCGGAAGGTCAATTGCTGGAGGGCCGAGGGCGGCTGGAACCAGACCCGCAGGCCGATCATCACCAGCAACACGATGAACACGCCGAGCTCGATCTGGCGCCAGGTCGAGCTCGGTGGGCGAAGGCGAAGGTGCGGGAACATGAACCGATGATACCCAATCGGCCGTGCAGGCAGTGCTGGGCGATGACCGGCGCAGGGAGGTGGTGACCCTATCGCCAGTTCAGGACCAGACCCTGGGCGCGAAGGACCTGCAGTGCGGGGTCGACACAGGTATCGATGAAGGCGGCCCGACGGGGGTTATCGTGCGCCAGACGGCGGTAGTTCGGGCCCGCGGGCAGGCCCGCGAGCTGGTAGATATCCGCCGTGGGGTAGTAGAAGGCGTGCACGAACTGGCGGAACACCCGACGCATCAGCGGGCGGTAGGCCGCCTTCTGCCAGGCCGGCAGGGTATCCAGGTAGCTTTCCAGCGTGTCGCGGGCATGTGCCATGTGGCGCGCTTCGTCGATCATGTGGGTGGAGACGACGTCATGCACCGTGGGGCTGATCTGGTCGCGGCGCTGGTGGATCAGGCGGTTCATCCGGTCCGGGACCTCCTCGCCGATCATCACCGCGATCCAGAAGATCGAGGACTCGAAGGGGGCAAAGCGGCCGACCAGGGTGGCGAGCTTGGGTTTCGGGAAGCGCCGTTCCGGCAGCTCCAGCCCGCTGCGGCGCATGAACTCGATGAACATCAGGCTGTGACCGGCCTCTTCACGCAGCTCATGCAGGCGGTAGTTCAGCCGGTCCAGGCGGCCGGTCGAGTGCATGGAGATGCGCGAGATGCGCTCCATGAACAGGCCTTCCAGCCACAGCGCGCCACTGATGAAATAGAGAAATTCGTATTGCGAGAGGCGCCGTTTCTGCTCGCCCGACAGCGCGGAATATTCGGGCGTGCCGAACAGCGAGATGGCCTCTTCCGGGATCCAGTAGTCCTCCGAAGACAGCGCATCCCAGCGAATCCGCGTGAGCGGATCCTGGTACGGCGAGCTGTTGCGGCTCAAATGATCGAGCAGCTCCTGGGAGGAATTCATCGTTGGCGTGCCGGGACCCATGCGGATAACGCCCGGAATCATACCGACTCTGGCGCTCCGGACCAACGCCAACCCGTTGCAATCTGCGGTTGCTCCCCCATGATGGAGCCCATGGACAAGAATCTGCGGTACCGAATCAATTTCCTGAACAACGGAAAAACGTACGAGCTGTACGCCCGTGACGTTTACCAGGACGAGCTTTACGGTTTCGTCACCATCGAGGGCCTGCTGTTCGGCGAGCGCACGCAGGTGGTGGTGGACCCCTCGGAGGAGCGCTTGCGCACCGAGTTCGAGGGTGTGGAGCGCTTCCATGTGCCGATGCATGCGTTGATCCGGATCGACGAGGTCACGGCAGTGGGTACCCCGCGCATTCACGATGCGGGAACTGCCGGGGGCAATGTGCACGCTTTTCCCGGTCTGCCGGGCAAGGGCGGTTCCTGATCCCGCAAGCTGCTGTTTTTCGTCCCCTCCATTGCGCCGCTGCCGCGCCTGGTTTAGGATTCCGCGCTTCGTGACCGTCCAGCGGTTGCGGAAAACGGAGAGGTGGCCGAGCGGTCGAAGGCGCACGCCTGGAAAGTGTGTATACGGTAACCCCGTATCGAGGGTTCGAATCCCTCCCTCTCCGCCAGATTCAAGCAAAGGGGCCCCGAGTGGCCCCTTTTGTATGGTTGGCCCCGGCGCTCGGGGATTCGAACCCGAGAGATCGAAAATGATGGTTCGACGGGTGACGCGCAGCGGCACCCGAGCGTCGCCGCAGGCGACGACCCGGAGGGCGAGGCACGTAGTGCCGAGTAATCCCTCCCTCTCCGCCAGATTCAAGCAAAGGGGCCCGAGTGGCCCCTTTTGCATTTTTGGCCTCGGGGATCCTGCTTGCCGGCTAGTGGCTGGTCCTGGTTCGGCATCCGGTGTTTACGGTGGCTTCGGTCCGCCGCCTGCCAGGCGCTTTCTCGCGAGCGCACCGCGAGGTACTTCTTTGCTCGTGCAAAGAAGTACCTGTCAGGTCTCGGCTGGTTATAAACGCGTTTTCGAAAGCAGTCGGGGTGGGTTTGCTGCCACGCCTTGAGGGCCGCTACGGGCGTTCGGTGACCCAGGGCCTTTTGCTGGATGGCGTGGTTGTACAAGTACAGGTAATGGTACAGGGCGTCCTGCATCTGCTCGCTGGAGTCGATGTGGTACGTGCGCAGGAGATCGGCAATGCGCCCGTTGAAGCGCTCGACCATCCCGTTCGTCTGGGGCTTTCTGGGCTGGGTCAGGCGGTGTTGGATGCCGT
>NZ_KB898917.1:0-11262 GCF_000377925.1 Thioalkalivibrio sp. AKL12 | reverse complement strand
AGCCGGTTGTTCTCGTCCTCCAGCTCCTTCAGCCGTCGGACGTCCGCAGCCTCCATGCCACCGTACTTCGACTTCCACTGGTAGTAGGTCGCCTCAGAGACCCCGATCTCCCGACAGACGTCCTTCACCTTCCGGCCGCCTTCGACCTGCTTCAGCGTCTGAACAATCTGACTCTCCGTAAACCGACTCTTGCGCATCTCGGCCTCCTTTGGCTCTAGTGTGCCCGGAGACCTCCAGTTTTCAATGGACCGAATTTACGGGAAGGCGACACTACGACTACGGGAGGGCAGCGGTGCGCGTCATCCCGGAAACCGCGTAGCGGTTATCCGGGATCTCGGCGGCTGGGGTTGCCCCGAAGGGGGAGATCCCGGCTCTTCGCTTCGCTCCGGCCGGGATGACAGTGCAGGGGCCAGGGCCGGGGAGGGTGACGTTCCCAGACGGCCCGGATTAGAGCGACTTGCGACGGGCCATTTACGTCCCCGGACGATCCCCGTGACTGGCTGACTCTCGTCGCCAATCAGGCGATTTTTCTACCCTGGATCTGCTCTGTGTCCTCTGTGCCCTTCGGATCTTCGTGTGCTTCGTGATGGATAAAAGGGGACGCGAAGAACGCTAGCTGGCGTTGAGGGTGATCAGGAATTCGAGCAGGGCCTTCTGGGCGTGCAGGCGGTTCTCGGCCTCGTCCCAGACGACGCTTTGCGGGCCTTCCAGGACATCCGTGGAGACCTCTTCCTCGCGGTGCGCCGGCAGGCAGTGCATGAACAGGGCGTCGTCGTTGGCGAGCCGCATCAGGTCGGCATCGACGAAGAAGCCGGAGAAGGCCCGGCGCCGCGCGCTCTTTTCCTGCTCCTGGCCCATGCTCGCCCAGACATCGGTGACGACCAGATCCGCACCCTCGGCCGCGGCACGTGCGTCGCGCGTCAGCTCGAAGTGTTCCTGCGTGGTTTCGACCACGCTGGGCTCCGGGTCGTAGCCTTCCGGACAGGCGGCGACCAGCTGGAAGTCCAGCTGGCGGGCGGCGTACATGTAGCTGTGGCACATGTTGTTGCCGTCGCCGATCCAGGCCACGCGCTTGCCGCGGATGTCGCCGCGGTGCTCGACGTAGGTCTGCAGGTCGGCGAGCAGCTGCGCCGGGTGCTCCAGATCGGTCAGGCCGTTGATCACCGGGACCGAGGAGTGCTTGGCGAACAGTTCGATCTTCTCGTGCTCGTAGGTGCGGATCATCACGCAGTCGACCATGCGCGAGAGTACGCGGGCGGTGTCTTCGATCGGCTCGCCGCGGCCCAGCTGGGTGTCGCGCGGGGACAGGAACAGGGCGTTGCCGCCGAGCTGCTGCATGCCTACCTCGAACGATACCCGGGTGCGGGTGGAGGACTTCTCGAAGATCATGCCGAGCGTCTTGCCGCGCAGCAGGTCGTCGTGGTGTCCGCCCGACTTCAGCTGCTGCTTGAGCTCGATCGCCCGTTGCAGCAGGGCACGGGTTTCATCCCCGGAGAGATCGAGGAACGAGAGGTAATGGCGAGGGTTCATGCAGAGACCTCCTTGGGGACAGAGGATGACAGGAAGGCATCCACCAGGTCGGCTACGGTGGCGGCGATCTGTTCCACCTGCTCATCGTCGATGATGAGCGGCGGCAGCAGGCGGATCACGCGGTCCGCCGTCACGTTCAGGATCAGGCCGCGTTCCAGGGCGGCCATCACCAGCTCGCCCGCCGGGCGGTCCAGCTCGACGCCGATCATCAGGCCGCGGCCGCGCACGGCGACCACGCCCGGATGGTCGCTCAGGCGGTCGCGCAGGCGACCCAGCAGGAATTCGCCCTGGCGGGCGGCCTGTTCGCACAGGGCCTCGTCCTGCATGACGTCGAGCACGGCCAGCGCCGCCCGGCACACCAGCGGGTTGCCGCCGAAGGTGGTGCCATGCATGCCGGGACTGAACAGCTCTCGCGCCGCACCGGCGACCAGATTGGCGCCAATGGGGATGCCGTTGCCGAGACCCTTGGCCAGGCTGACCACGTCCGGCGTGATGCCCTCGTGCTGGAAGGCGAACCAGTATCCGGTGCGCCCGATGCCCGCCTGGATCTCGTCCAGCATCAGCAGCCAGTCCTTGCGGTCGGCCAGCTCGCGCAGGCGCCGCAGGTAGCCAGGGGGCGGGACATGGATCCCGCCTTCGCCGGTGACCGGCTCGACCAGGATTGCGACCACGTCGGGGTCTTCGGCCAGGGCCTCCACCGCATCGAAGTCGCCGTGCGGGACATGCACGAAGCCCGAGACCAGCGGTTCGAACCCGGCCCGCACCTTGGGGTTTCCGGTAGCGGACAGCGTGGCCAGGGTGCGGCCGTGGAAGCTGCCCTCCATCACCACAATCTTGGGCTCGGCGATGCCCCGGGCGCGGCCGTGCAGGCGGGCGAGCTTGATCGCCGCTTCGTTGGCCTCGGCTCCGGAGTTGCAGAAGAACGCGCGGTCCATGCCGGCCAGCTTGCACAGACGCCGGGCCAGCTGTTCCTGCAGCGGGATGCGGTACAGGTTGGAGGTATGCACCAGCGTGCTGGCCTGGTCGCAGATGGCCTGTGCCACCTTGGGGTGGGCATGTCCGAGACCGCACACGGCAATGCCGGACAGGGCATCCAGATAGCGCTTGCCGTCGGTGTCCCACAGCCAGGCGCCTTCGCCGCGTTCAAAGGCGACGGGCAGGCGCTTGTAGGTGTTCTGCAGGGCGTCGTTCATTGGGTTCTCCGAAACCAAAGAGCCGGCGGAGGACCGCCGGCTCGATGAAAGGCGCAGCCGCATCATGCGGCCAAAGGCGCCTAGTATATAAACCCTTTGGGGTTTACTTCATCTGCTGGGCAGCAAAGTCCCAGTTGACCACGGCCCAGAAGTTCTCGAGGTACTTCGGGCGCGCGTTGCGATAGTCGATGTAGTAGGCGTGTTCCCAGACATCGCAGGTCAGCAGCGGGGTCTTGCCGTCGCGCAGCGGGTTGGCGGCGTTGGAGGTGTTGACGATCTCCACCGAGCCATCACTGTTCTGCACCAGCCAGGTCCAGCCGGAACCGAAGTTGCCGACGGCGGATTCGTTGAACTTCTCCTTGAAGGCATCGAACGAACCGAAGGCGCTGTTGATCGCGTCCGCGAGCTTGCCGGAGGGTTCGCCGCCGGCGTTCGGGGCCATGCAGTTGAAGTAGAAGGTGTGGTTCCAGACCTGGGCGCCGTTGTTGAAGATGCCGCCGGCCGGGGCCTTCTTGATGATGTCTTCCAGCGAGGCATTTTCGAACTCGGAACCCGGCAACAGGCCGTTCAGCTTGGTCACGTAGGTCGCGTGGTGCTTGTCGTGATGGTATTCCAGCGTCTCGGCGGAGATGTGCGGCTCCAGCGCGTTCTTGGCGTAGGGCAGATCGGGCAGTTCGTAGGCCATGAAAGACTCCTTGTACGGTGTCGTGAGAAACTGAGGCGGCGGCGCACCCGAACCGGGAGCGCTGCTTAACAGGACAACGATAGTCACGTTGCCCGGGCGATGCAATTTCCGATGATGCCGGTTGGTTTTCACCCCGGCGGATTTCCCACAAGACGAGGCGCATGGCGGATACTGACGAGACGGGGCAGGAAGGCGAAGCGGCGGTGGCGAAGGGCTCGACGGTGGACTGGCGGGCCCGGATCGGCCTGATCCTGGGCCCGGCGATCTTCGTGCTGTTCCTGCTGGTGCCGGCGCCGACGGGGTTCGATCCGGCGGCGTGGTGGGTGCTTGGGCTGACGCTGTTCATGGCGACCTGGTGGATCAGCGAGGCGTTGCCGCTGCCGGTCACGGCGCTACTGCCGATCGCGATCCTCCCGGTCCTCGACATCACCTCGATGGAGAACGCGACCGCGCCCTACGCGAACCCGATCATCTTCCTGTTCATGGGCGGCTTTGCGATCGCCTTGGCGGTGCAGCGCTGGGATTTGCACCGGCGCATGGCGCTGGCGATCGTGGCCCGTTCCGGGAATCGTCTGCACGCCCTGGTGGGGGCCTTCATGCTGGCCACGGCCGGGTTGTCCATGTGGGTCAGCAATACCGCGACCGCGGCGCTGATGCTGCCGATCGCCCTGTCGGTGCTGGGCCTGATCGAACGTGGTGCATCGCCACGGGGTCCGGGGGCGACTGCGGAGTCGCGGCGCCCGGCCCTGGCATTGTTGCTGGGGATCGCCTTTGCCGCGAACATCGGGGGCATGGCGACCATTATCGGATCGCCGCCGAACGCCCTGACCGCGGCCTATCTCGGGGATCGCCACGGGATGGAGATCGGGTTTCTGGAGTGGATGACCCTGGGCCTGCCGTTGGCGGCGATCCTCCTGGCCCTCGCGTGGTGGCTGCTGACGCGCTGGGTGTTCCCGGTACACCGGGTCGAACTGAACGGCCTGCGCGCCCTGCTGGACGAGCAGCGCGCCACGGTCGGGCGCTGGTCGACCGCAGAGAAGCGGGTGGCAGCGGTGTTCGTGCTGGTCGCGCTCGCCTGGCTGACACGGCCGCTGCTGGAGGGGTGGTTGCCCATCTCGCTGACCGATGCCGGCATTGCGATCCTGGGTGCCGGCTTGTTGTTCCTGATCCCCTCGGGTTCCATGGAGCAGCGCAGGTTGTTGGCCTGGGACAACACCCGCGAACTGCCCTGGGGCGTGCTGCTGCTGGTCGGAGGCGGCCTGAGCCTGGGGGCGGCCATCGAGTCCAGTGGTCTGGCGGAGCTGGCGGCCGATGCCCTGGTGATCGCGCAGACCTGGCCGCTGATCCTGATCATGGCCGGGGTGGTGTTGCTGACCATGACGCTGAGCCACGTAACCAGCAATACGGCCACGGCCGCGACGCTGCTACCCCTGGTCACCGCGTTTGCGCTGAGCATGGACGTGCCGGTCCTGATGCTGGCACTCCCCGTCGCCTTTGCCGCTTCCGTGGCCTTCATGCTGCCGGTGGCGACCCCGCCGAATGCCATCGTGTTCGCCAGCAACCGCCTGCAGGTGCTGGACATGGTGCGGGGAGGGGCACTGCTTTCCGTGGTGGCGCTGGTGCTGATCAGCCTGGCGGTCTACGTCTTCGCCGAGGCCCTGCTGGTGTAGCCGCGGCGCGGATTCGTTCTGTGATTGCCGTGTCCCCGACGTTCTTGTGGGGATGAAAAGCCTTCCATGCTCAAGTTCTAGGATTCGCCGCCGCTAGGGAGGACGAACGGCCCATTATTTTGCGAGCTGGCGCTGACCGGCAGACCGAAGGACGCACCGACATGTTCAACAATATTCGAATTGGCGTACGGCTCATGGTGGGCATCATCGGCGTGGTGGTCCTGGCCGTGGTGCTGACCCTGGTCGTGGTGATGAATGCCCTGGGTACGATGGCGGACAGGGCGGAGCAGCGGGAGCTGAACGACTTGGCTGGCCAGTTGCTGGATCGGCTGGACCAGGAGTCGGCGCGCGCGACCGCGATGGCGGAGACCGTGGCGCGTATCCCGGATGTGCAGGAGGCCATGGCCAATGGGGATCGTGATCGGTTGGCCGCACTGACGGTGCCGAGTTTCGAGTCCCTGAACGCCGATTACGGCGTGCGCCAGTATCAGTTCCACACGCCGCCGGCGACCTCCTTCCTGCGCGTGCATCGCCCGGATCGTTATGGCGATGACCTGTCCGGTTTTCGCCAGACGGTCGTCGACACCAACGACCGCCGCGCCCCGATCTCGGGCCTGGAAGAGGGCGTGGCCGGCCTGGGTATCCGCGGCGTGGTCCCCATTGCTCACAACGGAGAGCACGTGGGTTCGGTGGAGTTCGGGCTGTCCTTCGGCGACCCTTTCTTCGAGCAGTTCACCGAGGAGTTGGGTGCACCGGTCGCGCTCTACCTGCGCGATGAGGGTCGGTTCAACCGCTTTGGCGGGACCATCGAAGGCGAAGCGACCTTCAATGCGGCCGAGATGCGCGAAGTGCTCCAGGGCGAGCGTCTGGTGCGCAACGTGACCTACCAGGGCGAGCCGATGGCGGTGATCGCCCGGCCGGTGCGCGATTTCTCCGGCGATGCGGTGGGTGTGCTGGAACTGATGGTGGACCGCAGCGCCTACGTGACCATGACTCGCAACGCCACCGGTACGGTGGTCATGGTCGGCGTGATTGCGGTGGTTCTGGGCGTGCTGCTGGCCTGGTTCCTGACCCGCAGCATCGTGCGCCCGCTGTGCCAGACGGTGGAGCGTCTGGACGACATCGCCAGTGGCGAGGGTGACCTGACGCGCCAGCTGGAGGTGTCCGGCCGGAACGAGCTGGGCGATCTGGCGGTGGTGTTCAACCGCTTTGTCGAGAAGATTCGCGTGTTGATTCAGCAAGTGGCGGCGGGTTCCGATCAGGTCGCTGCGGCGTCCAACGAGCTGTCCGCGACCAGCGAGGAAACCAACGAGCAGGTGCGCCGCCAGAAGGCGGAGACCGACCAGGTCGCCACCGCGATGAACGAGATGACCGCCACCGTGCAGGAAGTCGCCCGCAATGCCGCGGATGCGGCGGCGGCCGCCCAGGCTACGGACCAGGACGCCGTGGCCGGTCAGCAGGTGGTGCAGAAGACGGTCACCGCGATCAACGGCCTGTCCAGGCAGGTCGATAATGCGGCCGAGGTGGTCACCCGCCTGTCGCAGGATGCCGAGCAGATCAACAAGGTCCTCGAGGTGATCGGCGACATTGCCGACCAGACCAACCTGCTGGCGCTGAATGCCGCGATCGAGGCGGCCCGCGCTGGCGAGCAGGGCCGCGGCTTCGCCGTGGTGGCCGACGAGGTGCGCACCCTGGCCAGCCGGACGCAGGATTCGACGCACGAGATCCAGCAGATGATCGAGCGGGTCCAGAGCGGTACGCGCGAGGCGGTGCAGGCGATGGAAGATGGGCGTTCCAAGGCCCACGAGAGTGTCGAGCAGGTGAACCTCGCCGGCGAATCGCTCAACGCGATCACCCAGTCGGTGACCCGCATCAGCGACATGAACACGCAGATCGCCAGCGCTGCCGAGGAGCAGTCCACCGTGGCCGAGGAGATCAACCGCAACGTGGCCAACATCACCGAGGTGCTGGACCAGACCGCGGCGGGCTCCGAGCAGATCCGCAATGCCTCGGAGGAGCTGTCCAAGCTCGCGTCCCAGCAGCAGGAGCGGGTGGGTCAGTTCAAGGTCTGATACTCGACCCGATGGTATCGAGCCCGCCTCCCTGTTCGGGGAGCGCGGACTTTTTCATGCGTGTGGGGAAAAGGGCAGACGAAGAAGCCAGGTCAAGGGCGATCCTGATTAGCAACGAGCGTCAGCCAGGCTCAAGGCCCGTGCGGGCCCGGGTCTCCAGGCGCCTCCTACATCGTCCTCCCGGAAACCGCGCAGCGGTTATCCGGGATCTCCACGGTATGAGTGACCCGTACGTTGGGGCTAGAACGGCGTGTGGAGATCCCGGCTCTGCGCTGCGCTACGGCCGGGATGACGGTACGACTGGGATCACAATCAGGGTGAGCTCCGACCGGGATGACAGGGCAGGGGTAAGCGCCCCGGGAGGGTGACACTCCCAGGAAGGCCTGGATCAAAGTGGCCCGGGGCGGGCCATGCACATCCCCAAATGGGCCCCGCCACTGGCTGACGATCGTTGCTCATCAGGAGGGCGATTGGACCACGGAGGACACAGAGGACTGGGGGAAGGGCTGGGACGGAAAAGGTCGGATGATGCCCGTGCGACGTCAGATCACAATCCGATCGTGATCCTTTGTCACTGTCCTTGCCGTTCTCTGTGACCTCTGTGGTTCAGGCCTTTTGCTCGTCGTCGTGCCTTGTGGCCTTCGTGGTGAATACAGGCCCTTACGGAGCGGGAAAGAGGCGTTCGCCGTTTTCGAAGGCAATGGCACGGGCGACATTGTCGGGTAGCTGGTCGAGCCAGGCGCGGGTCTCGTCTTTCAGGTGGGTGTACTGTTCCCAGCGCGTGGTGGTGAAGGTGTCCACGCCGATCATGAAGCGATCCGGATGGGTGAGGAACAGCTCGAACCAGTCGTCGTCGATCTGACCACCGGGGTTGATGCGCGGGTTGCGCATGGACAGGTCCATGTTCATGCGCGGGTGGCGCTCGAGGTAGTCCTGCACCAGGGGCGGGTAGGCGTAGCTGCCGGCGTGGGCCCAGAGGATGCGCACCTCGGGGTGGGTGGCGTAGGCATGATCGATCACGGCCGGGTCGCCGTGGATCATGATGGTCAGATCGCGGGCGACGGCCAGGTCCAGCAACTGTTCGAAGCCGGGTCCGAAGCGGTCGTCTGCCTGGATGTGAAACTCGCCCAGCCCGCGCCAGGCCACGTCGGATTCGTCCAGCATGTCGGCAATGCGGGCGCCCAGGTCCTCGACGTGCATCCAGTCCATCTTCTTGCCCAGGCGGTGGGAGACTTCCAGAAACGGCACGATGCGGGTATCCGAGCCCGCTTGCAGGCGACGAATCAAGCCGCCTTCGGTCGACATGACGATGGCGCTGCGCACGTCATTGGAGGCCAGGGTGCGGCCCACGTCGCTGATGCCAAAGGTTTCGGCCACCGCCGGGCGATAGTGCAGGTGGGCATCGAAGATCGGCGGCTCGGCGCTGGCGACGGTGAAGGGCAGGGCCAGCCCGAGCGTGGCGCCGAGCAGGGAACGGTGGAGGCGATGGTGCATGGACAGACCCTTCGGAAGCCAATTCGACATCAGGAACGCGGCGGACTGTTGGGCGCAGGGGTCGGATCGGTCGTCTGTGCCGGATCGAAGCGCTCGCGCAGGTAGCGGATGATGGCATCGGATTCGTACAGCCAGCGCACCGAGCCGTCTTCTTCCTCGATTCGCAGGCAGGGCACCTGCAGGCGGCCGCCCTCGTTCTGCAGTTCCTCGCGCCAGGGGCCGGTGGCCTGGGCGTTGCGCAGTTCGATATCCAGCGACAGCCGCTGCATCGCGCGGCGGGCCTTGATGCAGAACGGGCACGCCGGGAAATGATACAGGGCAAGGCGTTGCGTCTGTTCGTCGATTCGGGCTTGGTCGGCCGGGTCCCGTTCGATGCCGCGTGGGCGCGAGACGCGCTCACCGATCAGCATGAACGGGGTCAGAATCAGGCGGACGCCACGGAAGAAGGTGCGAATCAGGAATCTCATGGCGAAAGGATGCCACAGGAGCCCGACACCGTTACAGCATCTCGAGCGATGGAGGCGTTAGTTCCACCCTCAAACCTTAGGGAAACACTGATCAATGAACGCGTTCGCGCTCGAGTCGCTTTTGCGTGCGGACAAGGCGCGGTGACTGCCGTGCAGTCATTCTGCACAAGGGAGCCGCAACGCTGTGCGCGCGCCCCTTTTTGATAACAACGGGCGGCCGATCCCCTACTTTCAATAACTTGCGGGGTTTGCACCCCAGGTTCCCCGATCCTGCGTTGCGCCGCTTACAGGTAGAACCACTACGACCTCCATGGTTACAGGCTCTCGACCGTCTTTGCGTCTTCGTGGGGCGTATCTTTGTGAATCGGCAAGCTCAGGGGGTGCCGAAGTCGAACTCCCAAGGGTCTTCCGGGGGCGCGTCGAGTAGCGACGGGCGCAGGCGGATCACTTCGAAGCCCAGTTCGCGATAGTCATCGAGGCGGTCCGGGGCGCGGTCGGCGACCTCGACGAAGTCGGCAAATGCCTCCGCGTCCAGGCCGCGCCAGTCGGCAAAGGTGCCGCAGACTGCCACGTTCACCCCTTCGTCGCGGACCAGGGCCTCCACCTCGTCGTGCAGGCTGGGGTGCTGCGTCGCCTCGCTACGCGTCAGGGTGAATTGTTCCGCACCGTGGGAGACGACGGCCACCGGGTAGTCGGGGTCGCGTTCGCGCAGGCGGGTGACACTGGCCCGAATCTCGGGAAGAAGCGCGGATAGCGCTGCGCGGTCGTTCTCGATGATCTCGAAGACCACGCCTTCGGGAAGCTTGTCGCGTTCCAGGAGTTCGAGGACGGCCGCGGAGGGTTCGCCCGGGGGCAGCGGGTCAGAGGAGGTCACGGGGCCCGCGTGCAGGCGGGGCATGGCCAGCATGGCAATGAGGCCGCCCACGAACAGCCAGGCGGGAAGCGGAAATGGTAGAGGGCGTGAGCGGGTAATCCACATGGCCCCATTCAAACGGGGATCGCTGAACGACGCAAACATCCGCGCACGGGGGCATGCGAATTGGGGCTCCCGCGCGCGGGCAGAGTCGAGTCGCCGGGGTCAGTGGCGGTCCCCGGTGGCCTGTTCGGCCATTTGCTCGTAGCTGGTGTGGCGCACGTCCTTGCCCTTGACGAAATAGACGACGTATTCGCAGATGTTGCGCGCGCGGTCGCCGATACGTTCCAGGGAGCGGGTGGCCCAGACGATGTCCATCAGGCGCGGGACGGAGTCCGGGGCGGCGGTCATCTGCCGCATCAGTTTGTGGGTGACGGTTTCGTACAGGCTGTCAATCTGGATATCGAGCTGGGCGACGCGCACGGCCTGTTCCACGTCCATACGGGCGAAGGCATCCAGGGCCCCGCGGGTCATCTCGCGGACATGTTCGCCCATGCTGGCGATATCCGACATCGGGGCGCTGTTGCGGTCTTCATCCAGCAGGTGCAGGCCCATGCGGCCGACCCGCTCGGCCTCGTCGCCCATGCGTTCCAGGTCGGTGATGGTCTTGATGACCGCGATCACCAGCCGCAGGTCGGAGGCGGTCGGCTGGCGCCGGGCGAGAATGTGGGTGCACTCCTCGTCGATCTCGACCTCCTTGGCGTTGACCTCGTAGTCGGAGGTCATGACCTTCTCGGCAAGTTCGGCATCGCCCTCGACCATCGCGTGGACGGCATCGGCGAGCTGCTGCTCGACCAGACCGCCCATGGCCATCACCTGCTTGATGATGTCTTCCAGCTCGGCGTTGAACTGCTGCGAGATGTGTTGCTTGAAGAAGCTCTTGTCCATGGTGTTTTCCTAGGGAGACACTGATGAATGTACGCGTCCGCGCTCGAGTCGGTTTTGCCCGCTGACAAGGCGCGGTGACTGCCGTGCAGTGACTCTGCACAAGGGAGCCGCAACGCTGGCAGCGGGCAAAAGCGGCCGAGCCCCGACCTCTAAGGAAACACTGATTTAATCCGCCGTGGGTCCCGCCCGCCTGGCGGGTTTGGGATAATGGCGCCAGGTTTCCTGCCCGAGGTGATGGCCGATGTCCCAGCGCAGCTTTTCCGATCTCGAGTACTCCGCCAAGCGCAAGCAGACGCGGCGCGACCGCTTTCTGGGGGAGATCGATGCGATCACGCCCTGGGCGGCGCTGG
>NZ_KB898916.1:0-12557 GCF_000377925.1 Thioalkalivibrio sp. AKL12 | reverse complement strand
TCCGTTCCATGTGCTGAAGAACCTGTTCGGGTATCGCAAGGTGCGTTACCGGGGCCTCAAGAAGAACACCGCGCAGCTGCACAGCCTGTTCGCCCTGGCGAACCTGTACCGTGCGCGACGATGGGGACTCCTGCCGCAGGGGTAGTGTGTCCGCAGGACCGGAAATCGCCCCTGTAACCGCCAAAAACGGCGGTTACAGGGGCCCAGGCCGGCCGTAATGGCCCCAGTGCCCTTCCAAAAACGCTTCGGCGGGGCACCGAGCCGGATGCAGGCCCATTGATCAGTGTTTCCCTAGGGATAAGAACCGATTTCGGGGGTGGCTCATCCTGTGAGCCACCCCCGGTGCTACAACGGACACCCAGGCCACACCGAGGAGTCCGAACATGTCGCACAACCGCCAGGCACGCCCCGTCCCGCCGCTCGCCGGCTACTACGCCGAGCGCGGCACCTACAACCGCACCGCCACCACCGAGGAACTGCTGGACCGCATCCCCCTGGCCGGCTTCCGCCACCACGAGGCGCCCCGGCTGTGGGAGATCCTCAAGCGCGGCCAGGCCCTGACCGTGGAACGCGAACGCACCAACACCCACGACGGCCAGGCCGTCGCCGTGCGCTGGATGGACCATCACCTGGGCTATCTGCCTCGCGACCGCAACGGCCTGGCCGCCCAGCTACTGGACCAGGACCAGCCCCTGATCGCCCGCATCCTCGAGAAGCGCGATCACGCCGACCGCCACCACCGTCTCGAGCTCGGCCTCTACCGCGCGAAGTCGAGGCCCACCCCGGCCCACTAGACCCATGCACTCAAGGCGACGCGGATCAACCTTCAACGGGCATGAATCAACCCACCCAGATGGTCTTGGCGTTCTGGAACTCGCGGATGCCGAGCTCGGAGAGTTCGCGGCCGTAGCCGGAGTCCTTCACGCCGCCAAAGGGCAGGCGCGGGTCGCTCTTGACGATGCCGTTGACGAAGGCGCAGCCGCATTCCAGACGCCGAGCCAGGGCCTCGCCACGCACCGGATCGCCGGTCCAGACGCTGCCGCCCAGGCCGAAGCGCGAGCGGTTGGCGAGCTCGATGGCATGATCCGCGTCGCGCGCCCGGGTGACCGCCGCGACCGGGCCGAAGGTCTCCTCGTCGAAGGCCGCCATGCCGGGTTCCACGGCATCCAGTAGCGTGGGCGGGTAGAAGTACCCCGCCCCGTCGCGGGGCTCGCCACCCGCCACCAGGCGGGCGCCGGCCGCCACGCTGCGGGTCACCTGGTCGTGCAACTCGCTACGCAGATCATCGCGCGCCAGCGGCCCGATGTTCGTTCCCTCGGCCATCGGATCCCCGATGACCAGGGCCTCGATGGCCGCCTGGAAGCGCTCGACGAAGGCATCCGCGATGGCCTCCTCGACGATGAAGCGCTTGGCGGCGATGCAGGTCTCGCCGTTGTTCTGGAAGCGCCCGCGTACCGCCTGCTCCACGGTGTGATCGAGATCGGCATCCGCCAGCACGACAAAGGCATCCGAGCCGCCCAGTTCCAGCACCGAGGACTTCAGGGCCTTGCCGGCCGCAGCCCCCACCGCGCGGCCGGCGCCTTCGGAGCCGGTCAGGCTGACGCCCTGCACGCGACGGTCAGAGATGATGCCCTCCACCGCATCGGAGCCAACCGGCAGGTTGCGGAACACGCCCTCGGGAAAACCGGCCGCCGTGAACACCTGCTCCAGGTGCTCGGCGCAACCGGGGACGTTGGAGGCGTGCTTCAGCAGAACGGTATTGCCGGCCAGCGTGGCCGGGATCGCCTGGCGAAAGGCCTGCCAGTAGGGAAAGTTCCAGGGCATCACCAGCAGCACGGTCCCCAGCGGCTGCCAGGCGATGAACGACCGGCTCGCATCCGAGGCGACCATGGTGTCCTGCAGGAAGTCCGGGCCGTGCTCGGCATAGTACTCACAGGCGTTGGCACACTTGTCGACCTCGGCGCGCGCCTCGACCAGCCGCTTGCCCATCTCGCGGGTGGCCGTAGTCGCCAGGGTCTCGCGCGCGTCGCGCAGCACCCCGGCCAGGTCGTGCAGGCGGGCGGCGCGCTCCGCCACCGGTCGTGCCGCCCAGTCCGGTGCGGCGCTGGCCGCGCGTGCCAGGGCGGCCTCCAGCCCGTCCCGATCCATGCGGGGATAACGCGCGAGCATGTCGCCGGTCGCAGGGTTGATCGCGGTCAGTTCGGTCATGTCGGCGCCTCGGTTTGGTGACCCGGAAACAGGCCATGGGAAACACAGGTCCACTATTTGCTAGTTTGAACAATGCGGGTCACCCGAGTATAAGACGATCCGCATTCGCTTTCGGAAGGACCTTGCCCCATGTCGATCGATTCGATTCGCAATGTCTGCCTGCTCGGCGGCACGGGCTTTGTCGGCCACCACATCATCCGCCGACTGATTGACCGCGGCCTGAAGGTCCGCGTGTTGTCGCGCCGCCCGCACCGCCATCGCGACCTCCTGGTCAACCCCGAGGTCGACCTGGTCGAGGGCAGCGCCCATGATCCCGCCACCCTGGAACGCCTGTTCGCGGGCCAGGACGCGGTGATCAACCTGGTCGGCATCCTCAACGAACGTGGCCACAGTGGCGCCGGCTTCCACGCCGCCCACACCGAGCTGACCGAGAAGGCCCTGGCCGCCGCCGAGTCGCAGGGCGTGCGCCGCTTCCTGCAGATGAGCGCGCTGAAGGCGGACATGGACGACGCCCCCAGCCACTACCTGCGCAGCAAGGGTGCGGCCGAGCAGGCCGTGTTCGCCAGCGAGTCCCTGGCGGTCACCGTCTTCCGTCCCTCCGTCATCTTCGGGCCGGAAGACTCCTTCCTGAACCGCTTCGTGACGCTGCTGAAATTCTCGCCCGTGATGCCGCTGGCGCGTGCCCGGGCGCGCTTCGCCCCGGTGTTCGTGGGCGATGTGGCCGAGCACTTCGTCGAGGCCCTGGAAGACCAGGATACCTTCGGCCAGGGCTTCGAGCTGTGCGGCCCGAAGACCTACACCCTGGGCGACCTGGTGCGGTATGTGGGCCGGGTCTCCGGCCACCGGCGCCCGGTAATCGGCCTGCCCGACTGGGCTGGCAAGCTGCAGGCCAGCGTGCTCGAGTTCGTGCCCGGCAAGCCGTTGTCGCGCGACAACTTCGCCTCGCTGACCATCGACTCGGTCTGCGAGGGCGAACAGCAGCTGCCCTGCCCGACCCGCCTGGAATCCATTGCCCCCAGCTATCTAGGCGGTGGGGGCGCCGGGCGCGAGGCCCGCATGCAGCACCTGCGCACGCTCAATCGCGGGGCCAGCCGCGGCTGATCGAAGGGTGAACCGGTAACCGCCATGCAGACCTACCTCGTCGGCGGTGCGGTTCGCGACCGCCTGCTAGGGCGCCCGTTCACGGAGCGCGACTACGTCGTCGTCGGCAGCTCGCCGGAGGCGATGGAGTCCAATGGCTTTCGGCCGGTCGGGCGCGACTTCCCCGTCTTCCTGCATCCCGAAACCCACGAGGAATACGCGCTGGCGCGCACCGAGCGCAAGACCGCGCGCGGCTATCACGGCTTCCAGTTCAACGCCTCGCCCGAGGTCACGCTGGAGGACGACCTCGAACGCCGCGATCTCACCATCAACGCCATGGCCGAGGATGCCGACGGCCGCTTGATCGACCCCTACAACGGCCAGGCCGACCTGGAGGCGCGCCGACTGCGGCATGTCTCCCCCGCCTTCGCCGAGGACCCGGTGCGCCTGCTGCGCGTGGCGCGGTTTGCCGCCCAGCTCGCGCCATGGGGCTTCGAGGTCGCGCCCGACACGCTGACGTTGATGCGCGAGCTCGTCACCTCCGGCGAGGTCGACGCCCTGGTACCCGAACGCGTCTGGGCGGAATGCGAGAAGGCCCTGAAGAGTCCGGCACCACGGCGTTTTCTGGAGGTGCTGCGCGAGGCCGGGGCACTCGCCGTCCTGTTCCCCGAGATCGAGCGGCTGTTCGGCGTGCCCCAGCCGGAGCGCTACCACCCGGAGATCGACACCGGCGTGCATACCCTGATGGTGCTGGACCAGGCGACCCGGCTTTCCGACGCACCCGAGGTCCGTTTCGCCGCGCTGGTGCACGACCTCGGCAAGGGCACCACTGACCCGGAGATCCTGCCCAGCCATCACGGGCACGAGGAACGCGGGGTGGACCTGATCCGCGCCCTGACCGAACGCCTGCGCATACCCAACCGCTACCGCGACCTGGCGGTGCGCGTGGCGCGCTACCACGGGCTGGTGCATCGCGTATTCGAGCTGCGCCCGAAGACCGTGATGAAGCTGGTCGACGGCCTGGACGTCCTGCGCCGCCCGGAGAACGTGGAGCCCTTCCTGCTGGCGGTGGAGGCGGACTTCCGCGGCCGCACCGGCTGGGAAGACAAGCCCTATCCACAGGCCGACGCGGTGCGCCGCGCAGTGGCGGCCGCGCAAGGCGTGCAGCCGGCGGCCCTGATAGCCGAGGGACACAAGGGCAAGGCACTGGGCGAGGCCCTGCAGCGCGAGCGCGTTCGCGCCGTTGCCGACGCCCTCGACGAACACCCCGACGCGTAGGAACCTGCTCGCAGGCTCCTACTTGCCTGTTTCGGCCCGTGAACGTACTCTTTCGCGGCTGTCGAGCGCACTGAGGAAACCGCGATGGATTACGCCAAGGCCCGGATCAACATGGTCGAACAGCAGGTCCGCCCCTGGGACGTGCTGGACACCCGTGTACTGGACGTAATGGAAACGCTCCCGCGCGAGCGTTTCATGCCCGAGCCCTATCAGGCCCTGGCGTACGCCGATTCCGAGATCCCCCTGGGGCACGACGAGAACACCCTGCCGCCGGTCGTGATCGGCCGCCTGCTGCAGGCCGTGTCGCCGCAGCCTACCGAAACCGTGCTGGAGATCGGCACCGGTTCCGGCTACGTCACGGCCTGCCTGTCCCATCTGGCAGCCCAGGTCGACAGCGTCGAGCGCATCGACGAGCTGCGCCTGGCCGCCCGCAACCGCCTGACCGATCTCGGCATCGAGAACGCGCAACTGCGCACCGCCTCGGTGACCCCCGACTGGACCCCGCCGCGCCCGCGCTACGACGCGATCATCCTGACCGGCGGCATGACCGAATATGACGACTTCCTCGAGCCCTACCTGACCCTGGGCGGGCGACTGTTCGTGATTACCGGTGACGGTCCGATCATGGAGGCCCAGCTGATTATCCGCACCACCGAGGACGGCTGCCGCCATGAGGAGCTGTTCGAGACCCGCGTGAAGCCGCTGGTGGGCTTCGAGCCGAAGCCCGCCTTCGAATTCTGAGCGGCACCCGAGGGGCCCATTTCAGGCGCGGGCAACCAGGGGGGAAGGTCCCATGCCCGAACGGGCTCTGATAGGATAGGCTTTTCCTAATATCCTTCCGGAGTCGCGTCCATGAACCGTCTGCCGTCGCTTCTCGCCACCGCCGGGCTGGTCCTTGTGATCTCGGCCCCCGCCGCCGCCTCGAGCCTCCTGGAGGTCTACGAGCGCGCCGCCACGGAAGACGCGGAGCTGCGCACCGCCGAGGCGGAATACCGCGGCGTGCTGGAAAATCGCCCGATCACTCGCTCTGCCCTGCTGCCACAGATCTCCGGGCAGGCCGAGGCCGGCGCGTTCTACCGCGACGACCGCGATTCGCAAACCGGCAGCCTCGACGGTCGCCAGACCAGCTTTGGCGTCAATCTCTCGCAGAGCATCTACGACCGCCGCAACTACATTGATCTTGTGCAGGTGGATCTCGAGATCGCCCGCGCCGAGGCGGAACTGGATTCCGCCCGTCAGGACCTGATCCTGCGCGTCTCCCAGGCCTACTTCGACGTGCTGATCGCACAGGAGACCCTGGCCTTTCGCGAGGCCGAGGTCGAGGCAATCGAGCGCCAGCTGGAACAGACCGAGCGCCGCTTTGAGGTCGGCCTGGTCGCACGCACCGACGTCACTGAGGCCCAGGCCCAGCGGGACATTGCCGAGGCCGAGCGCATCAGCGCCGAGAACCAGCTGGACCTGACCCGCGAACAGCTCGCGGTGATCACCAACACCTACTGGGACCAGCTCGACATGCTGCGCGACGACGCCGAGCTGACCCCGCCGGATCCAGCCGATCCGCAGGCCTGGGTGGATATCGCCCTGGCGAACAACCTGGAACTGGCCGCCCAGCGTCTGAGCACGGAGAGCGCGCGCGAGCAGATCCAGCGCCAGCGCGCCGAGGGCCTGCCACGCATCAATCTGAACGCCTCGGTCAACGAGAACCGCTATCACGGCCTTGATGCCGGCACGACCGGCGGGGCGATGTTCTTCGAGGGCACCGAAGCCCAGGTCGGGATCCAGCTGGAGATCCCGTTCTACACCGGCGGTCGTGTCAGCGCCCTCACCCGTCAGGCGCGCGAGAATTTCCAGGCCGCGCAGGAAGGCCAGTCGCTGGTTGAACGCCGCACGACCCAGGACACCCGCAGCGCTTATCTGTCGGTGATCTCCAACAACTCGCGCGTGCGCGCCCTGGAGCAGGCCCTGGCCTCCACCCAGTCCGCGTTCGAGGCGGCCGAGGCCGGCTTCGAGGTGGGCACCCGCACCCAGGTCGACGTCCTGCTCGCCCTGCGCGAGGTCTTCCGCGCCGAGCGCGACTACGCCGAGGCCCGCTACGGCTTCCTCAGCGAGTCGCTGCGCCTGCAGCGCGCCGCCGGCCGCCTGAGCGTGGCCGATCTCGAGGCCATCAACCGCCTGCTGGAGTAATGGCCGCTGCCGCTTCCAATCCGCGAGCCCGCTGCGAGCGTGCGCGCTCGCGGCTGGTCCTGATCGACTTGCAGGAACGCCTGCTGGCCGCCATGCCGGACGCGCGGGACGAGGTCGAGCGCAATACCGCGCGCCTGATCGAGGCCGCGCGCAAGCTGGATATCCCGATCGAGGTCTCGCGTCAGTATCCGCAGGGCCTGGGCGAAGTCACCGCCACTCTGCAGCAAGCGCTCGACGGCTACGGCACGGTCACCGACAAGACGTCCTTCTCCTGCTGCGCCGAGGATGACCTGCGCGCGCGCCTGACAGGCGGCGACCAGGTCATCCTGACCGGTTCGGAGACGCATATCTGCGTGACCCAGACGGCGCTGGAGTTGCTGGACGCGGGCGTAACCGTGTTCGTGGTCGAGGACGGGGTCTGCTCGCGCGACGCCGGGCGCAAGCGCAACGGGCTGGAACGCCTGCGCGCTGCCGGCGCCATCATTACCAACCACGAATCGGTGCTGTTCGAATGGCTGCGCGACGCGGCCGATCCGCAGTTCCGCGAACTGAGCCAACTGATCCGCTAACCGGAGGATTCCGCAGGGATGCGCATACTCGGCAACATTCTATTGGGCGTCTGGCTGATCCTGTTCGGCCTGCGCGGCCTGCTGGGACTGCAGTTCCAGTACGACCATTACGTCATCAGCGGCCTGGCGGTGATCGCCGGTATCCTGTTCATCCTGCGACGCTAATCGAGTCCCCATGCGCCTGACACCCGACGAATACCGCAACCAGGAGCACCGCCGCATCACCCTGCTGGGGATGTCCGGTGTCGGCAAGACGCGCCTGTCCAACATGCTCCGGCGCGAGGACTGGTTCCACTATTCGGGGGACTACCGCATCGGCACGCGCTACCTGAGCGAGCCGATCCTGGACAACATCAAGGCCCAGGCGATGGCGGTGCCGTTCCTGCGCGACCTGTTGCGCTCGGACTCGATCCAGATCATCAACAACATCACCGTGGACAACCTGCACCCGGTGGCGAGCTTCCTCGGCAAGCTCGGCAACCCGGAGCTGGGCGGCCTGCCGCTGACCGAATTCAAGCGCCGCCAGACCCTGCACCACCAGGCCGAGGTGCAGGCGATGCTCGACGTGCCGGACTTCATCCACAAGGCACAAACGCTGTTCGGCTACCCGCATTTCGTCAACGACGCCGGCGGCTCGGTCTGCGAACTGGACAGCCCCGGCGTACTCGAGACGCTGGCCGAGCACACCCTGATCCTGTACATCAAGGCGACGGACGAAGACGAGCGCCAGCTGATCGAACGCGCAGAGCGCGACCCCAAACCGCTGTACTACCGCGAGGCCTTCCTCGACCAGCAGCTGGCCGAATACATGCGCGACGAGGGGCTGGACTACGTCGCCCAGATCGACCCGGACGCCTTCGTGCGCTGGGTCTTCTCGCGCCTGTTCCGCGCACGCCTGCCGCGCTACGAGGCGATCGCCGAGACCCACGGCTACACGATCAGCACCACCGAACTGGCACGCGTACGCAACGCGGGCGAGTTCGATGACCTGGTCTGCATGGCCCTGGAACGGGAGGCACGCCTCTAATGCCACTTGTCGCCTATTCCGATCTGCCCACCTTTGCCCGCCTGCGGAGCGAGGGCGAGACCGTGCTGCCCAGCGACTTCGCGCAGCAGCAGGAGATCCGTGCGCTGCACATCGGGCTGCTGAACATGATGCCGGACGCCGCCCTGTCGGCGACCGAACGTCAGTTCTTTCGCCTGATCGGCGAGAGCAACCAGATCGCGCAGTTCTATATCCACCCGTTCACCCTGCCGCAGCTCAAGCGCGGGCCGAAGGGGCGCGATCACATCAAGCAGTACTACGAGGACTTCGAGGACCTGAAGAAAGAGGGTCTCGACGCGCTGATCATCACCGGGGCCAACGTCACCCAGCCGGACCTGGCACTGGAACCCTTCTGGGAGCCGCTGGCCGAGGTGGTGGACTGGGCCTGGGAAAACGTGACCTCGACGCTTTGTTCCTGCCTCGCCACCCACGCCGTGCTGCAGGCACGCTACGGCGAGCGTCGCGTGCACATGGGCGAGAAGCTGTGGGGCGTGTTCCCGCACCGGGTGGTGGACCGCGGGCATCCGCTGGTCACCGGCGTGAATACCCGCTTCGATGTGCCGCACTCGCGCTACAACGATGTCTCGCGCGAACAATTCGAACGCCACGGCCTGCGCGTACTGGTGGACAGCGAGCAGTCCGGGATTCACCTGGGTGCCTCGCCGGACGGCTTCCGCATGGTCTTCTTCCAGGGCCACCCGGAGTACGACTCCATCAGCCTGCTCAAGGAATACAAGCGCGAGGTCGTGCGCTATATCCAGGGCGAGCGCGACGCCTACCCGCCGCTACCGGAGAACTACCTGATGCCGCAGGCCGCCGCGATCCTCGGCGAGCATCGCGAGCAGGTCGAGGCCGCGCTGGAGCACTGCACCGAGATCCCGGCGCTGCCCGAGGCGCTGCTGCTGGACCGCCTGGACAACACCTGGCATGACACCGCCCTAGCGGTGATCAACAACTGGCTGGGCAACGTTTATCAGCTGACCAACCTCGACCGGCGCAAGCCGTTCCGCGACAGCGTCGATCCGAGCGATCCCCTGGCCGGACGGCGGTAAGACCCCGTATTGGGGCGATGCCCCCGTCATTGCGTACATGGACGCCCCCGGTTTGCCAAGCGTTTGAGTGATGGTTTCGGGGCGACGATTGCTCCCGTACATTCGGACTGCGTGTGCGGCTTTCATTCGCCACGGTCCCGGATGGATTCCGCGGGTGGAGGGTCCCAGCGAGGTCGCGCACTCGAGGTGCTTCGCAATGATCGGACTGGCCCCCACCGGGATCGCTCCCGTTGCCATCATGCTCAATCGCTTGCGCAATCGAGGGTTGGGTACGTACTAACGCGTTCGCTTCTCCGTTTTTGCGGGCTTACGCGGCGGCGCCGCGCAGGCCGGGGTCAAACGTCCGGTCATGGGCCATCAGGGCCCAGACCGTGCGGGCATTCTTGTTGGCCAGGGCCACGGTCGCCACGTTGGGACAGCGCCGCTGGCGCAACCCTTCGAGCCAGGGGTCGCCGCCCTCGCCGCGGCGCTGATCCGCCAACAGGGCGGACCGCGCCCCGTGGATCAGCAGCATGCGCAGGTAGCGGTCGCCGCGCTTGCTGATCCCCAGCAGGTTCGACTGGCCGCCACTGGAGTGCTGCTTGGGCACCAGCCCCATCCAGGCGGCCAGCTGGCGACCGTTCTTGAAGTGCCGGGCATGGCCGATCGCGGCGACCAGGGCGGTCGCGCTGATCGGTCCGATCCCCGGGATCTCGGCCAGGCGCCGGCTGACCGCATGACTTCGATGCCAGGCCTGGATCTGGCGCTCCTGTTCCTTCACGGCCTGGTCCAGGCGCCGCAACTCCTCCAGCCGGTCGGCCAGCAGCGTGCGGAACAGATCCGGCAACCCGTTCTCCGCATCCTCCAGGATCCCCGGGAGCTCGCGGAACAGGGTCGTCATCCCCTGGGGCACCACGATCCCGAACTCGGCCAGCAGCCCGCGCACTTGGTTGGCCTGCGCCGTGCGCGCCTTGATCTGGCCCTCGCGCACCCGGTGCAGCGCCAGTACCGCCTGCTGGTCGGGCGTCTTGATCGGCACAAAACGCATGTTCGGGCGGGTCACCGCCTCGCAGATCGCCTCGGCGTCCGCCCGGTCGTTCTTGTTCGTCTTCACGTAGGGCTTCACGAACTGCGGCGCCATCAGCCGCACCTCGTGCCCCAACGCCTGCAACTCACGCGCCCAGTAATGGGCACTCCCGCAGGCCTCCAATCCGATCCGGCAGGCCGGCAGCTGGGCGACGAAGTTGCGCAACTGGCTGCGCCGCAGCGCCTTCGAAAACACCTGCCGGCCCTGCGCATCCACGCCGTGGACCTGGAACACGTTCTTCGCGAGATCAATACCGAGTGTTGTAACCTGCATCCGGACGCCTCCGTCTTCTTCGAGTGAGAGTGATCACCCCCACTCTGGCACATCGCGATGCCGTAATAGGGCGGGGGCGTCCATCCCATTGAGGAGCCGAAGGCGACGTGGCAACCTCCCGAAGTTGGCAATGCGCCAGGTCCCGGTGGCTCCGGTGGGAGGTTGCCGTGTCACTGCGCGCCTCGCAATGACGGGGGGCAATGCAACGGAAGGACTCCATGGCCGAACATGACCCGGACAAGCTGCCGCGCCCGCTGATCTCCCTGTACGAAACCATCGCCGGGGACGAGGATGCGCGCGTCTGCAAGGACATTCCGGAAAACGCCTGCAGCGCCCAGCCGACCAACTTTTTCGTCCACCTGGTCTCCAACACCCTGAGCAAGATCGGCGACGAGCTGGCCTCGGCCCGCCTGGTCCTCGCCTGGCTCTTGGGCGCCCTGGGGGCCCCGGCCGCCTTCGCCGGCTTCCTGGTCCCGATCCGCGAGTCCGGCTCGCTGCTGCCGCAGTTGTTCGTGGCCGCCGCCATCCGGCGGCGGGCCATCCGCAAGGGCTTCTGGATCCTCGGCAGCCTGCTCTCCGGGCTCGCGGTGGCCGGCATGGCCGTGGTCGCGCTGATCCTGGAGGGTGCAGCCGCCGGCTGGGCCATCCTCGGGCTACTGGTGGTCTTTGCGCTTTCGCGCGGGATCAACTCGGTCGCGGCCAAGGACGTGCTGGGCAAGACCATCGCCAAGCATCGCCGCGGCACGGTGATGGGCTACGCCGCGTCGCTGGCCGGGTTCTTCACCCTGGGGCTGGGCATCTACCTCACTCTCGCGAACCTGGAAGAGGCCGGCATTGGCGTGTTCGTGGCCCTGCTGGCCGCCTCGGCCGGGGCCTGGTGGGTCGCCGCCGCGACCTTCACCCGGCTGCGCGAGGATCCGGGTGCCACCGAGGGTGGCGGCAACGCCGTCACCGAGGCCATCAAGTCGATGCGCCTGCTGTGGACCGACCGCGCCTTCGGTCACTTCGTCCTGACCCGCGCGCTGCTAATGAGCACGGCCCTGGCACTGCCCTTCTACGTCCTGCTCGCGGAGGACGCGACCGCCGGTGATCTGGGCACCCTGGGCCTGCTGATCCTCGCCAGCGGCCTGGCCTCAGCCGTCAGCGCCCCGGTCTGGGGCCGGCTGTCCGACCACTCCGCCCGCTGGGTCCTGATCCTCTCGGGACTCCTTGCAGCCGGCCTCGGCATCGCAGTCGCCCTGAGCGTTTGGCTGGCTCCAGTGGGTACGGACCACGCGCTGGTTCCGGGCGGCTGGGTCTATGCGACCCTGTTCTTCCTGCTCGGGGTCAGCCATGCCGGCGTGCGTCTGGGCCGCAAGACGTACCTGGTCGACATGGCAACCCAGGAAACGCGCGCCGCGTTCACCGCCGTCAGCAACACCGTCATCGGCGGCCTGCTACTGATCGGCGGCCTGTTCGGCCTGCTGGCCCAGCTGGCCGGCACCGAAGTCGCCATCTTCGTGCTCGCGCTGATGAGCCTCGCCGGCGCCGTGAGCGCCTGGCTCATGGGCGAAGCCTGACGCCCGCCTCGTCCCCGCCGACTCCGCCGGCTGGCCACGGCTCGTCGTCGGTGTTTACATGCCTTCGCCCAGCCGCCTGCCTAGTTGTGGCTGGTCCGGGTTCGTCCTCCGGTGTTTACGGTGCCTTCGTCCGGCCGCCTGCCACGCGCTCTCTCGCGAGCGCACCGCGAGGTACTTCTTTGCTCGTGCAAAGAAGTACCCAAGAAACACGCCCGACTGCCGCGACCCCGGCCCGCTGCGCGG
>NZ_KB898915.1:0-13336 GCF_000377925.1 Thioalkalivibrio sp. AKL12 | reverse complement strand
GATCGACGTTGTCGTGCACCGAGAACGGCATGGTGGTGTTGGCGCCGTAGACCGAGCTCGAGCTGGCATAGACCAGGTGCTCGACGCCGTTATGGCGGCAGCCCTCCAGGATGTTGCCGAAACCGACCAGGTTGGTGTCGACATAGGCCGCCGGGTTCTCCAGCGAATAGCGCACGCCGGCCTGGGCCGCCAGGTTCACCACCCGCTCCGGGCGGTGTTCGCGGAACACCCGCTCCATCGCGGCGCGATCGGCGATGTCCTCGCGCACCTCGGTGAAGTTCGGGTGGTCCTGGGTGCGCGCCAGGCGCGCCTCCTTCAGCGAGACGTCGTAGTAGTCGTTCAGATTGTCGACGCCGACCACCTGGTCGCCACGCTCCAGCAGGCGCAGGCTCAGAGCGCTGCCGATGAAACCGGCCGAGCCGGTCACAAGAACTTTCATCGCGTTAGTCCTGGTCGTCCGGCAGGGTAATGTTCAGCTCGAGGACCTCGCAGTCCCCTTCGCGGTCCACGTTCATCTGCACGGCCTCGTCGTCCACCTGAACGTATTTGCGGATCACCTGCAGCAGCTCCTGCTGCATGGCCGGGAGGTAGTCGGGCCCGGAGCGCGCCGCACGCTCGCGCGCCACGATGATCTGCAGACGCTCCTTGGCAACGCTGGCGCTCTTCTGCCGCGGCTGACGGAAGTAATCGAAAATCCCCATGATCAACCCTTGAACAGGCGCCCGAAGAAGCCCTTCTTCGGCACATCGACAAAGCGCAGCGGGCGTTCCTCGCCCAGGAACCGGTCCACCGCGTCCTGGTAGGCCTGCCCGGCGTCGGATTCCTCGTCCAGCACCACCGGCTGTCCGGCGTTCGAGGCATTCAGCACCGCCTGGGATTCCGGGATCACGCCCAGGAGTTCGATCGCCAGGATCTCGCCGACGTCCTCGATGCTCAGCATCTCGCCGCGTTCGGCGCGCTCGGCGGAGTAACGCGTCAGCAGCAGCTTGCCCTCGATCGGCTCACCGCCTTGCTCCACCTTGCGCGTCTTGCTCGCCAGGATGCCGAGGATGCGGTCGGAGTCGCGCACCGAGGAAACCTCGGGGTTGGTCACCACGATCGCCTCGTCGGCAAAGTAGGCGGCCATTAGTGCGCCGCGCTCGATCCCGGCCGGGCTGTCGCAGACGATAAAGTCAAAGTCATCGGACAACTCGTTCAGCACGCGCTCCACGCCATCCTGGCTCAGGGCGTCCTTGTCGCGGGTCTGCGAGGCGGGAAGGATGTAGAGGTTGTCCACACGCTTGTCGCGGATCAGAGCCTGCTTCAGGTTCGCATCGCCGTTGATCACGTTGACGAAGTCGTACACCACGCGCCGCTCGCAGCCCATGATCAGGTCGAGGTTGCGCAGACCGACGTCGAAATCGATCACGACGGTCTTGTGACCGCGCTGGGCCAGGCCAGTGGCAATCGCGGCCGAGGTGGTGGTCTTGCCCACCCCGCCCTTGCCGGAGGTAATCACTACGATACGTGCCATGTTGGCGGTAGCTCCTTGTCGTCTTGCACGCGCCCGGCCTTCCCGGGGCGTGCGGACGGGTTCCTGTCATTCGTGACCGGCAGGTGGCCGGTCAGATCTCCGCGATCTTGAGGCTTTCGTCGTCCAGTGTCACCAGCCGATTCTCGCCGCGTTCTGCTTCCGTGATGTCTTCGGCGATCCGGTAGTGTCCGGCAATGGACAACAGCTCGGCGTCCAGGCGCCGACAAAAGATACGCGCGGTCACCAGACCGCGCACCCCGGCCAGCGCACGCCCACGTAACGGACCCAGCACATGGATATGCCCGTCCGCCAGCAGTTCGGCGCCCGGCGAGACTGCGCCGGTCACGATCAGGTCGCCCCCACGGGCGTAGATCTGCTGCCCAGAACGCACCGGTTGATCGACGATGCGAGTCGCGCTGTGGACCGCCGCGACGGCGGCCGGCGGGCGTGCCTGCTCGGGCTCGACGGCCTTGTCCTGCACCGGGGGCTCGTCTTCCAGTGGCACCTCGCCGGAGGGTGCGCCGCCACGCCCGCCCAGTTGCAGCACCGGCAGGACGTCGAACAGTTCAGCATAGCTCTGCAGGCGCTCGGCGGCGGCACCTGCCTGCAGGCCGATCAGCTTAAAGCCCTCGGCGCGCACGCGCTCGATGGTTGCCTGCAGGTCCGACTCCGGGCTCTCGGCCACTGCCTCCAGATCGAGCACGATGGGCATGTCGCGCATCAGATCCGGAGCCTGGTCGCGCCGCGCGGCCAGCACCTCGCCCAGAACCTGCGGATCGGTCTGGTACACGCGCAGCACCGAGACCAGCATCATGCGGCCTTTCAATTCAATGGCCTGGACAGAACTCGGGGACGCGCTCATCGGATCGGCTGGCTCGCTGGCGGTGACGTGCACAAAACAGGGGCGGCGTCCGGCATCTGGAGCGCCGGACAGGACGTGCGCTTTATAGCGCGGACAGGGAAAGCGCAGCAAGGGTGCGGGATCACTCCCGCCGCCGCATCAGCTGCGCGGCGGGCCCGGGATCAGCGTGTTGGTGCGGCGCACGTAGTCGGCATAACCGGGGCGGGATTCATGCAGACGACTTTCCAGCAACGTGACGCCGGACACACGCAGGATCAGCAGGATCATCAGCACCGCCGAGGGCACGGCCCACCAGCCGCCCGCAGCCAGGGCCAGCAGGCCGAACCCGACCCAGACCACTATCTCGCCGAAATAGTTGGGATGACGGCTGTAGCGCCACAGGCCGCGATCCATCACCTGCCCGCGATTGCCCGGATCGGCGCGAAAACGTGCCATCTGCGCATCCGCCAGCGTCTCGAAAAAAAGCCCCACCGCCCAGAACAGCAACCCGGCGACGGCCAGCGGCCACCACACCGCCTCGGCCCGCACCACGGCCAGCATGGGCAGGCCGATCACCGCCACTAGTGCGCCCTGCAGCCAGAAGATCGTGACCAGACTGCGCGCGGCGAAGGCACCTTCGCTTCGGCCCGCGCGCATGTCCGTGTAGCGTCCGTCCTCGCCGTGGCCCCAGTTGCGCCAGGTGATGAAGAGCGACAGGCGCAGCCCCCACAACAGCACCGGGATCACGATCCACAGCCCCAGCACGGGCCACCCGGCCAGCCCCCACCACACCAGCGTGACCAGGACGAAACCCAGACCCCAGTAGCGGTCCACCAGGCTCGCGTCGCGTCGCAACACGCTCGCCGCCCAGACCCCCGTCATCAGGGCCAGCGCTGCGCCGAACCCGACCAGGAACATCACCCAACCGGCCATCCGCTAGGCCTCGGGCCGGCGAAACAGGATATGCGACACGAACCACTCGTTCCCGCCGCGATAATCGAACAACTCGGCGCAGGCCATGTAGAACATGCGCCAGCGCTGGAACCACAGCGCGGCATCCTGCGCGCCGTAGGTCTGTTCGAACAATGGCATCAGCTCGTCCCGCGCGGCGTCCTGGCGCGCCAGCCAGGCGTTCAGGGTGCGCGCGTAGTGGTGGCCGTTCACTCGCCACTGGCGCACCACGCGCAGATCCTCCTGAAAATGCCGCGCCAGATCATCCGATGGCATCAACCCGTCGCGGAAGAAGTACTGCCCCATCCAGTCGTGTTCGCCCTCGCTCTCGAAGAAGTAGGCGAACTCGCGATGGGCGAAGACATGCATGAACAACTGCCCGCCCGGACGCAGCCAGGTCGCCACGCGCCGCAGCAGCTCGGGCCAGTTGCGCATGTGTTCGAACATCTCCACCGAGACCACCCGGTCGAACCCGGTCTGGTCCGGGGCAAAGGTGTTCATATCCGCGGTGACGATCGTGAGGTTCTCCAGGCCGCGCGCGTCCCGGCGGGCCTCGATCGAGGCTCTCTGAGTCGCCGAGTTGGACACCGACACGATGCGCGACTTCGGGTATTGCTCCGCCATCCAGAGCGACAGCGAACCCCAGCCGCAGCCCAGCTCCAGGACCTGCTGCCCGTTCTCGAGGCCTGCCCGTTCGCAGGTCAGCTGCAGCATGGCCGCCTCCGCCCCGCGCAGGTCATCCACGCCCTCCGGCCACCAGGCACAGGAGTATTTCAGCCACGGCCCGAGACAACGCTCGAAATACTCGGTCGGAACCTCGTAGTGCTGCTCGTTCGCCACCTCGGTGGACAACGCCACGGGCGCGGCGCGCATCGCCTCGATCAACGCATAGCGCCGCTCCATCGCCTCCTCGGCCGGGGCCCCGCTCTCGCGCAACCGCTCCGCCAGCAGCCGCCGAATGCCGGCCCGCACGAGCGTATCCGGCAACCGTCCCTGTTCCGCCCACTCGATCATTCGCTGCATGCCGTGCGTCCCCGCGTTGAGATGTTTCGTTGACCCGGCGAGAGGCATGCGGTTCCTCGGTGGCCGAGCACGTCCAAAACCGGATCGCTGACACACAGGCCCGCAGGGGTGCTAGATTGTGCCCTTTACCAGCTGCATACCGCTCATGGCGCAACGTCACCGGATTCCGGCCCGAACCCTGCATCGCGTCTGGGCGCCCTTCTCCAAGGGCGTTCAGGAGCGTCTCGAAACCTTCCTGGGCGAGCTCGACGACCGCCTGATGGATGCCTCCGAGCGCGCGATCGATTCCCAGCGCGCGGCCCAGAATCTTGCCCTTTCGCGCCAGATTCGCATGGCGAGTGGCGCCATCCTCCAGCGTTTTCGTGACCGACTTCACAATGCGATCCTACCCGAAGAGCCGGAACACGCGCTCCCTGCCACGGGCGAACACGAGCTGAGCCTGATGGACGCCGCCGATACTGAACGCGAGGTGGCCCTGCGCAAGCTGGTCACGGGCGCGCGTTCCGTAATGTCGGCCGAAATCGATGCCCTGGAAACGGTCACCCGGGACTACCACCTAGTCCCCACACCCGAGGACGCCCCCTGGCACCCGCATGCCCTGGGCGAGGCCTTCCTGGAGGCACTGGAGGCCGTGCCCCTGCCACCGGAAGACTGTCTGGTGCTGCTGCACTGGTTCGATCGCGACGTGATGCGCGAACTGCAGCCGGAGATGCAGGCGCTGATGCAGGCCTTCCGTGACGCCGGCTTCGCGGTGCCCGAGGCACACGCCAGGGCACGCACCCGGCCCGGCGCTACTGCTCCGGCCTCTTCTTCCGCGCCTCAGGCTCCAGCCGGGGGCAGCGGGCCACCCCCTTCCGGCCCTTCCGGCGCAACGGGCAATTGGGCGCAATTCGGTTATCAGGTGCCCGTCTCGGGACAGGTCGTCGCCAACACCGGCGGGGCACCCGGGACGGGTGCCGGCTACGGCTCGGCGGCAGAGGCGGTAACAACCGTCCTTAACAGCGCTCCGCCCAGCACGCTGGAACCCTTCGTGATGGACCTGCTGCAGGGCCTGTTCGACATGATCCTGAAGCGCGACGACCTCAACCCCGCGTTGCGCGAACCCCTGTCCGATCTGCAGCTCCCGCTGGTGCGCATCGCCATGCGCGAGACGCATTTTTTCCGTGACCGAACACACCCGGCCCGGCAGATGACCGGCCTGCTGCTGAACATCGCACTGCGCATTGATCCCGACCTGCCGTTCGAAGAGGCCCGGGACCTGCCGCTCAGCCGCCTGGTCTTCGAGAACGTCGAACGCGTGCGCAACGCAGGCCTTGGCGACAGTGAGGCCTTCAACGAGGCACTGACACGCCTGCAGGACGATCTCGCCGAGATCGAGGAGAAGATCGCCCATCAGGCGGCCGATGAACAGGCCGAGGCACAGCAGGAAGAGCGCACCCTGGAGATCACCTACAACGTGGAGTCCACGGTGGAGCGCACCGTGATCTCCATGGGCCAGGACATCCCCGACGAGGCCCGCGAGCAACTGATGGATGCCTGGGTTCCGTTAATGACCGCGCAGAAGACTGCCGAGGCACGGAGCGGTGACGCGGACGACACAACCGCAGCGGCCACCCCCGGGAGCGAAGCCACCAACGACAACGACGGCATGGCCCTGCTTCACGAACTGCTGGCTCTGATGCAGGCGGAACCGGATTTTCAGGCCTCGGCGCCATTGCTGGCGCGCATCCGCGCGTTTCTCGATCGAGCCCCTTTGTCGAAAGAAGAACGTGCCCGCATCAAACAGGACCTGGTCAGCGCTCACCTGGTCGCCGCCGGAAAACGGCGCTCGGCACCGGCCGAACCCCCCTCGCCCGTGACAGGCCCCTCCACGACGTCGACGGACAAGGCCGGTTCCGCGGAAGAGCGCATGCAAAAGGCCCGGAAGCGGGCCGGCAGCCGGTCGAGTTCGATGTTCGATACCTCACCCCGGCATGCCGACGACGATCCGTCCCTGATGCGCGACCATGACGACGAGCATGTCGAGCATGCCGACAACCTGATCTCCGGCACCTGGATCCAGTTCACCTCCCCCGCCGGCACCCGGGTCACGCGCATGAAGCTGGTCTGGCGCGGCACCCACGCCGGGCGGCTGCTGTTCACCGATGCCGCCGGGCGCGCCAAGCGCCAGCACAGCATTCAGGGTCTCGCCCACGAATTCCGCAGCGGGCGCGCGCAGATCATTCCGGAAGAATCGCTGTTCGATCACCTGATGGACCAGCGCCTCGGCCAGACCGCCTGAGTGCCGGCCGCCCCAACCGGTGGATCCACGCGGACCTTTCCCGCACCGCGGCGGTCCATCTTCCGGGACCATACGGAAGACACCAATGACGCGCTCAATGACGGCCCTGTTCGCGGGCCTGGTACTGGGGATTCTGATGACCGGATGCAGCAGCCCGCAGAAGATGCCGACCGTGGACCACGTCGACCTCGATCGCTACATGGGCGACTGGTACGTGATCGCGAATATCCCCACCTTCCTCGAGCGCGATGCCTACAACGCGCTGGAGCAGTACGCGCTGAACGACGACGGCACCATCGCCACCACCTTCTCGTTCAACAAGGGCGGCTTTGACGGGCCGCGCCGCGAGTACAACCCCACGGGCTTCGTGCAGAGCGAGGACAACGCCGAATGGGGCATGCGGTTCCTGTGGCCATTCAAGGCCGAGTTCCTGATCGTCTATCTCGACGAGGCCTACAGCCAGACGGTGATCGGCCGCAGCAAGCGCGACTACGTCTGGATCATGGCGCGCGAGCCGGAGATGCCCGAGGACGACTACCAGGCCATCCTCGCCTACCTGGACGAGCTCGGCTACGACACCGACGAGATCCAGCGCGTACCCCAGCGCTGGGACGACTGACGTCGCCTTGGGAAACACTGATCAATGCACACGCTCGCGCTCGAGTCGCTTTTGCGTGCGAACAAGGCGCGGTGACTGCCGTGCAGTCATTCTGCACAAAGGCACCGCAACGCCGTGCGCGCGCCCGTTTTTGATCAACAACGGGCGGCCGAGCCCCTCAGGGGTTGGCACCCCAGGTTCCCCGATCCGGCGTTGCGCCGCTTGCGGGTAGAACCACTACCCGCTGCACGACGCGTCTTGTCTCGGAAAACCTGGGGTGCCAACGCCAGCGCGTACATTGATCAGTGTTTCCCTTGCTGCGGCGGGCCTAATCCCTGACGCGCCCGTAGCCGCCGCCGCCCGAAGTCCGGATCTCTACCGCATCCCCCGGCGCCACCGACTGGCGATCACAGCCTCCCATCGGCTCGCGCGTGCCATCCGCGCGCAGGATGGCATCCTCGCCCAGCGCCCCCGGCTCGCCATCCGCCAGCCCGAATGGAGGAACGCGGCGGCGATTGGCCAGTAGCACTACCTCCATCGCCGCATCAAAACCCAACCGCCGGATCACGCCGTCACCCCCCCGGCGCTGCCCCCGGCCGCCGGAGCCCCGGCGATAGCCGAACTGCTCCACCCGAACCGGGAAACGACTCTCCAGCACCTCCGGGTCGGTCAGGCGCGAGTTGGTCATGTGCGTCTGCACGGCGCTGGCCCCGTCATAGCCGGGCCCGGCCCCGGCGCCACCGGCAATGGTCTCGTAGTACTGCCGCTCGGCATCGCCGAAGGTCAGGTTGTTCATCGTGCCCTGGGCCGCGGCCTGCACCCCGAGGGCGCCGAACAGCGCGTCGGTCACCACCTGCGAGGTCTCGACGTTGCCCGCCACCACGGCAGCGGGTGGGGACGGGTTCAGCAGGCACCCCTCCGGGATCGCCAGGTCCACCGGCACCAGGCAGCCATCGTTCAGGGGAATCTCGTCCTCCAGCAGCGTGCGCAGCACGTACAGCACCGCCGCACGGACGATGGAGCCCGGGGCGTTGAAGTTGTCCGAGCGGGCCGGCGAGGTCCCCGCGAAATCGATCCGCAGGCGGCGCGCTGCCGGATCGGGTGTCACGGCCACCCGGATCTCGGCCCCGTTGTCCAGCGCATAGGTGAACGTGCCACCCTCCAGGCCCGCGATCAGCCGCTGCACTGCCTCGGTGGCATTGTCCTGCACATGCTGCATGTAGGCCGTCACCGTGGCCGCCCCGTACTCGTCCAGCAGCCGCCCCAGTTCCTCCAGCCCCTTGCGATTGGCCGCCACCTGGGCCTCCAGGTCGGCCAGATTCTGCTCCGGGTTGCGTGCCGGCCACTCGCCCGAACCCAGTAGCGCCCGCATCGCCGGAGACCCGAAGCGCCCATCGCGTACAAGAAGGTTCGGCGGGATCAGCACGCCCTCTTCTTCCAGCCGACGGGAGAAGGCCGGCATAGAACCCGGCGTGATGCCGCCGACATCGGCATGGTGGCCGCGCGAGGCCACGAAAAACGCCGGTTGCGCGATCCCGGCCTGCGGATCCTCCGTCACTGCATCCCCGGGGCCCACGAAGACCGGTGTGACCACCGTGATGTCCGGCAGGTGGGTGCCGCCGTTGTAGGGATCGTTCAGCACCCAGGCGTCTCCGGGACGCAGATCTCCATCCGCCGCCGCGACCACCGCGCGCACGCTGGCACCCATCGAGCCCAGATGCACTGGCATGTGCGGGGCATTGGCGACCAGGTTCCCGCTGGCATCGAACAGCGCACAGGAGAAATCCAGGCGTTCCTTGATGTTCACCGAATGGGCGGTATTGCGCAGGGTGAACCCCATCTGGTCGGCGATTGCCATGAAGCGATTGTTGAAGACTTCCAGCAGGATGGGGTCGCGCGGGATCGCGTCCACATCGGTGGTCTCGGCTGTCTCGGCTGCCCCCCGCCGACCGGCGCCCGCCTCGCGCTCCAGGCACAGCGTGCCCTCGTGCTCGATGCGACCCCGCCAGCCCGGCTCCAGCACCAGCGTCGCGGTGTCCTCGATCACCAGTGCCGGCCCTGCCAGCGTCATCCCGGGGCTCAGGGCCTCGCGCCGGTACAGGGGTACGTCGCGCATCTCGCCCGCCACGACCATCGCGACCGTATCCGCCTCCGCTGCGGGACGCTCGACCATCGTTTCCGGTACCCGATCCGGCGGCAACTCGGTACCGGTCGCGATGGCCTCGGCCGCTGCGACCGCTACCACCAGCTCGCGATCCGGCGGGGCGAAGCCGTAACGCCCGCGATAAGCCGCAGCGAAGGCCTCCATCAGAGAAGGGGTGGATCCGGCCGAGACCTCCAGCGCCGTATCCGAGCCGGCTAGCCGCAGATGCAGCCGTCGCTCGATGCGCATGTCCCCGGATTCCACCCCCTGTTCCGCCAGGGCCGCGGCCGCCACCGTGGCCTGATCGTCCAGTGCGGCCTCGATCGCTGCGACATGCTCCTCGTCCAGGGGCCACTCCAGGCTGCGCTCGCGCAGGGCCCGCAGTTCCCCCAGCCCCATCCCGTAGGCGGACAGTACGCCTCCCAGCGGATGGAACAGGATGTGGCGCATGCCCAATTGCTCCGCGACCCGGCAGGCATGCTGCCCACCCGCCCCGCCAAAGCAGACCAGGGCATAGCGCGACACGTCATGGCCCCGCTGCACCGAGATGGTCTTGATCGCCTGGGCCATGTGCTCCACCGCGATCTGCAACAACCCCTCGGCCAGCCCCTCCGGCGTCACCCGTTCAGCCGTCATCGACATGACCTGAACCGCCAGCTCATCGAACTGCTGCCGGACCGGCTCCGGGTCCAGAGGACGGTCGCGCTCGGGGCCGAACACGGCCGGGAAATACTCCGGTCGCAAGCGCCCCAGCAGCACATTGCAATCGGTCACCGTCAACGGCCCACCCTGGCCGTAACAGGCCGGGCCGGGCTGGGCCCCGGCGGACTCCGGCCCGACCCGCAAGCGGATACCGTCGAAGCGGCAGACCGACCCACCGCCAGCGGCCACGGTATGGATATCCAGCATCGGCACCCGCAGACGCGCACCCGCCACCTCGCTCTCCTGGCGGCGTTCCAGCTCCCCGGCCAGGTGGGCGACATCGGTGGAGGTCCCGCCCATGTCGAAGGTGATCAGGCGCTCGAACCCCAGGGGCGCGGCAGTCTTCAGCGCGCCGACGATGCCGCCGGCCGGCCCGGACAGGATCGCGTCGCGGCCGCGAAAGTGTGCCGCGTCCACCAGCCCGCCATGCGACTGCATGAAACGCAGCGGCACATCCCCCAGTTCGCCGGCCACCTGATCGACATAGCGGCGCAGCACGGGCGACAGGTAGGCATCCACCACCGTGGTCTCGCCACGCGGCACCAACTTGATCAGCGGGCTGGTCGCGTGGCTGGTCGCCACCTCGGCAAAGCCCATCTCCCGCGCGAGCGCCGCGATGGCCTGCTCATGCGCCGGATAGCGATAGCCGTGGATGCAGACGATCGCCACCGAACGAATGCCGTCATCCAGCGCCGCCTGCAGGCGCGGGCGCAGCTCGTCAAGATCCACCGGCTGGAGGACCGCCCCGGCCGCATTCACGCGTTCGCGCACCGCGGCCACTTGCGCATAGATCGGCTGTGGCAGGCGGATGATGCGCGCAAACAGGTCGGGCCGCGCCTGGTGCCCGATCGCCAGTGCGTCCTCCAACCCCGCGGTAATCACCAGCAGGGTCGGCTCGCCCTTGCGCTCCAGTAGCGCGTTGGTCGCCACCGTGGTGCCCATGCGCACCTCGTGGATCACCCCGGCGGGGATCGCCGCGCCGGCGGCCAGACCGAGGAGGTCGCGGACGCCCTGCACCGCGGCGTCGGCATACGCCTGCGGGTTGTCCGACAGCAGCTTCCGGGTGTGCAACCGTCCTTCCGGGTCGCGTGCGACCAGGTCGGTGAAGGTGCCGCCGCGATCCACCCAGAACTGCCATTGGTTGTCGGTTCCGGCTTGAGTCATGTTTGCCGCTCTGGTTTGATCACGTGAACTCGGGCGCCGCGCGCCAGTCGCAAGCGCGTCACCTAAAAGGAAATGCTCCCGCATGGATCCCGTCACCCAAGCCAGCCTGGGCGCCGTTGTCGGCGGCCTGACCCTCGGATCACGCCTGGGCCGCAAGGCCATCCTGCTGGGCGCCGCCGTGGCCATCGTCCCGGACCTGGACGTGCTTATAGCCTACGGGGACGACGTCTCCGATTTCATCTATCACCGCGGCTTCAGCCACTCCCTGCTGGTCCATCTGCTGGTCGCGACGGGCGTAGCGGGCCTGCTCGCACGCATTCCGGCCACCCGCGATATCGGCTTCGGACGCTGGTGGTGGTTCCTGTTCCTGGTGCTGTCCACGCATGTGCTGCTGGACGCGCTCACCACCTACGGCACCCAGCTCCTGTGGCCCTTCGCCGGGCCGGTGGGGACCGCCTCGATCTTCGTCATCGACCCGCTCTACACCCTGCCCCTGCTGGTCGCCGCGATCGGCGCGCTGTTCTACCGCTTCGCACCGCGGCTACTGGTGGCCGGGCTGGTCCTGTCCACCGCCTATGCCGGGTCCGGACTGGCGCTGAAGGTCTGGATCGACCACCGCATCCAGCCCACCCTCATCGCGATGGACCTGCAGGACCAGCCCCGCATGGTGCAGCCTACCCCGTTCAACCTCCTGCTGTGGCGCATCACCGTTGTGGATGATGACCAATTCCTGGAGGCATGGGTGGGCATCTTCGACCAGCCGATCCGGCCGGACTTCGAGGCCTTCGAGCGCGGCGCGCACCTGCAGGAGGAGGCCCTGGCCCTGGAGGACGGCCAGCGTCTGCAATGGTTCGCCGGCGACTTCCTGCGCTTCCACCGCGCCGAGCACACCGACGCCCCCGACCGGCTGGTCGTCACCGACCTGCGCCTCGGCGCACCTGGCTTCTTCCCCTTCGGCTTCGAGATCGCCGAGGAACGCGACGGCGACTGGCAACCCATCACCAGCCGCCAGGTCCGCGAGACGGGCCCGCGTGAAGACGCGATCCGTGCCATCGCCACGCGCATCATTGATCCGGAGGGTGCGCCCTGCCTCATGGACCTGGCCGAACCCGATTACGCCATCACCCGGCCGCCGCCGCGCTGCCGCCTGCAGATGCCGTGATCGGATCCGACGAGCCTGAACCGGGACCCGCGGCCGCCTGCGAACTGTGTGGCCGCGAGATGGACGCGCTGACCCGCCACCACCTGATCCCGCGCAAGCAGCACCGGCGCAAGCGCATCCGCCGGCGATTCAGCCGCGCCGAACGCGCGGCCCGCATCCTGTGGGTCTGCCGCCCCTGCCATGACCACATCCACAAACACTTCGACGAACAAGCCCTGGCGGAACGCCTGAACACGCGCGAGGCGCTCCTCGCCGAACCGGTCGTCCACGATTTCGTCACCTGGATCGCCCGCCACCCACCCGGCTTCAAGCCCCGCGGCTAGCCCCCGGGGGACACAGGACGGCCACTTCCCAAGCCCCGACCTCTTTTGCCTGCGCCGGCGGTGTCGGCGGCTGGTCCTGGTTCGTCCTCCGGTGTTTACGTGCCTCCGTCCGGCCGCCTGCCGTGCGCTGACTCGCCAGCGCACCCCGAGGCACTTTCTTGCTTGCCCAAGAAAGTGCCCAAAGAAGGGCACCCGGATTCCGCCCGGGAACCTTGCTCCAGGGCCCTCGGACCGGCGGCGCTGAACTCGCTGCGCTGCGCTTCGCTCAAACATCCAGCGCCTTCTCCCGGCCCGAAAACCCTTCCGCAAGGGGCTCCATACGGGAGGCGAAGGTCAAAACAGACGGTGTTCCGTCCGCCGGACATAACAATAGGCAATGCCATCCGAAGGCCCCGACGCCCGCTTTGCGGGCGCGGCACGCAACGGCCAAAGGCCGAGCGTGCCGAAGATGCTCGAAGACCTAGCCATCATCCATTACCAATATCGTCGGAACGGCCGTTGTCTTGACCTTCCTCCCCGTTGTCGTCGCGCCGAGTGGAGAGGCTTTTCGCGGGATTCAAGGCGCTGGATGTCTGAGCGGAGCCGAAGGCGCAGCGAGTTCAGCGCCGCCCGCGAAAAGCCTCGGAGCGAGGGAA
>NZ_KB898914.1:0-16138 GCF_000377925.1 Thioalkalivibrio sp. AKL12 | reverse complement strand
ACGTGCGCATAGTGACGAAGGTCGGATTCGTACTCGACGTGCGCGGTCGCAATCGTAATACCGCGCGCCTTCTCTTCCGGCGCGTTGTCGATCTGGTCAAATGCACGGGCTTCACTCCCGTACTTCTTGCCCAGCACCGCCGTCATCGCCGCCGTCAGCGTCGTTTTCCCATGGTCCACATGACCAATCGTACCCACATTCACATGCGGCTTCTTACGCTCGAACTTTTCCTTGGACACAGCTCAAACCTCTTTACAGTTCTTTCAAATAACGCGAATTCGGGATCAGGACGCTTTGGCGGCTACCGCCTCGGCGATCTGCGCGGGGGCCTCGGCGTACTTCTCGAATTCCATCGAGTAGGTCGCGCGACCCTGACTCATCGAGCGCAACTGGGTCGAGTAGCCGAACATCTCGGACAGGGGAACCTCGGCCCGCAGCAGCTTCTGCCCGGCGACGTCTTCCATGCCCTTCACCAGGCCACGACGGCGATTGAGGTCGCCCATCACGTCGCCCATGTACTCTTCGGGTGTCTCCACCTCGACCTTCATCATCGGCTCAAGAAGCACGGCGCCGGCCTTCAGCGCGCCTTCCTTGAAGGCCATGGAGCCCGCAACCTTGAACGCCATCTCGTTGGAGTCAACGTCATGGTAGGAGCCGTCGAACAGCGTGACCTTCACGTCCTCGACCGGATAGCCGGCGAGCACACCATTGGACATCTGCTCGGCCACACCCTTGTTGACCGCCGGGATGTAGTCCTTGGGCACCACACCGCCCACGATGGCGTTCTCGAACTGGTACCCGCTACCGGGTTCCAGCGGCTCGAGGCGCAGCCACACGTGGCCATACTGGCCGCGACCGCCCGACTGCCGCACAAACTTGCCTTCCTGCTCGACCGTCTTGCGAATGGTCTCGCGGTAGGCCACCTGGGGCTGCCCAACGTTCGCCTCGACCTTGAACTCGCGCTTCATGCGGTCCACCAGCACCTCGAGATGGAGCTCGCCCATACCCGAGATGATGGTCTGACCGGACTCTTCGTCGGTATGCACCTTGAAGGACGGATCTTCCTGCGCCAGCTTGTTCAGCGCGATGCCCATCTTTTCCTGGTCGGTCTTGGTCTTCGGTTCGACCGCGATGGAGATCACCGGCTCCGGGAACTCCATGCGCTCGAGCTCGACCGGGTCATTCGGATCGCACAGCGTCGTACCCGTGTACAGATCCTTCAGGCCCACTACCGCGCCGATGTCGCCTGCACGCAGCTCCTTGATCTCCTCGCGGGAATTGGAGTGCATCTGCAGGATACGCCCAATCCGCTCGCGGCGGTTGTTTTGCGTATTCAGCACCGAGTCTCCGGCCGACAGCACGCCCGAATAAACACGGACGAAGGTCAGGGAACCCACATAGGGGTCGGTCATGATCTTGAACGCCAAAGCCGCGAAGGGCTCGTCGTCCGACGCGTGCTTGGCCACCGGCTCTTCGGTGCCTGCTTTCACGCCCTTGATCGCCTTGACCTCCTCCGGAGAGGGCAGGTACTCGACAACCGCATCCAGCATTGCCTGGACGCCCTTGTTCTTGAAGGCGGAACCGCACAGCATCGGGACAATCTCGAGCGCCAGGGTCCGTTGACGCAGGGCCGACTTGACTTCTTCCTCGCTGAGGTCACCCTCGTTGAGGTACTTGTCCATCAGCTCTTCGTTCGCCTCGGCGGCGGCCTCGAGCATGTTCTCGCGCCACTTGTCAGCTTCAGCCTTCAGGTCATCGGGGATGTCCTTGTACTCGAAGCTGATACCGAAGTTCTCTTCGTCCCAGTAGATCGCCTGCATCTTGACCAGGTCGATCACACCCTTGAACTGGTCCTCGGCGCCAATCGGCAGCTGGATCGGCACCGGGTTGGCCTGCAGGCGCTCCCTCATCTGCTCGTAGACGCGCAGGAAGTCGGCGCCGGCGCGGTCCATCTTGTTGACGAACGCGAGACGCGGCACGGCGTACTTGGTCGCCTGACGCCAGACCGTCTCGGACTGCGGCTGCACACCGCCCACGGCGCAATACACCATGACCGCCCCGTCGAGCACGCGCATGGAACGTTCGACCTCGATGGTGAAGTCCACGTGCCCGGGCGTATCGATGATGTTCACTCGATGCTCGTCGAACTGCTTGGCCATGCCGGACCAGAAGCTGGTGGTCGCCGCGGAGGTAATGGTGATCCCGCGCTCCTGCTCCTGCTCCATCCAGTCCATCGTGGCGGCGCCGTCATGCACCTCGCCGATCTTGTGCGACAGACCGGTATAGAACAGGATGCGCTCGGTCGTCGTCGTCTTGCCGGCGTCGATGTGCGCGCTGATCCCGATATTCCGGTAGCGCTTCAGTGGTGTCTTGCGTGCCACGGTGAGCCTCTCTAAATCTGGTTTACCAGCGGAAGTGAGCGAACGCCTTGTTCGCTTCCGCCATGCGGTGAGTGTCTTCGCGCTTCTTGACGGCCGAACCCTTGCTGTCCGAGGCGTCCATCAGTTCGCCGGCCAGCTTCAGGGCCATGGTGCGCTCGCCCCGCTTGCGGGCGGCCTCGACCACCCAGCGCATGGCCAGCGCATCCTGACGCACCGAGCGCACTTCCACCGGAACCTGGTAGGTCGCACCACCAACGCGGCGGGACTTCACCTCGACACGCGGGCGAATGTTATCCAGGGCGCGTTCCAGCGCACCCATCCCGTCGCCCTGCTTGGACTCGATCTGATCCAGGGCGCCATACACGACCTGTTCGGCGACGGACTTCTTGCCGTCACGCATCACCGTGTTGATGAACTTGGCCAGGCGCTCGCTTCCGAACTTCGGGTCGGGGAGGATGTGACGCTTGGGGGCTGCTGCTCTTCTAGACATGTTTCAGTTCCCGGACTGGATCATGGATCACGGTTAGGATTTGGGACGCTTGGTGCCGTACTTGGACCGGCCCTGCATGCGCTTCTGCACACCCTGGGTGTCCAGGCTGCCGCGCACCGTGTGGTAACGCACACCCGGGAGATCCTTAACACGGCCGCCACGAATCAGGACCACCGAGTGCTCCTGCAGGTTGTGGCCTTCCCCACCGATGTAGCTACTGACTTCGTAGCCGTTGGTCAGCCGCACGCGCGCAACCTTGCGCAGCGCGGAGTTCGGCTTCTTCGGGGTGGTCGTGTAGACACGGGTGCAGACCCCGCGCTTCTGCGGGGAACCCTGCAGCGCCGGCACGTCGCTCTTTTCGACGGGGCGCTTGCGGGGCTTGCGTACCAACTGGTTGATCGTGGCCATGAAACCCTTTCTCCTAGCCTAAAAATAACGACAGGCCGGCGCCGAGACCGGACTGTCGAGGGAGCGGAAGTCTAATCGCCGCCCCCGTGAGTGTCAAGGTGGGACGGGTCACTCGGACCCGTCTTCCGTGGTACCCGGGTCGGTCGTAGCCGGTTCGGAGTCGGCGATCACCGCCGGCGCCTCCGCGACCGTCTCGAACTCGGGCATTTCCAGTGCGCGCTTGCGGCGACGCTCCTTGTGATAGGCGAGGCCCGTCCCCGCGGGGATCAGGCGTCCGACAATCACGTTTTCCTTCAGGCCGCGCAGATCGTCACGCGCACCGCGGGTCGAGGCCTCGGTGAGCACGCGGGTGGTCTCCTGGAAGGAGGCCGCAGAGATGAACGACTCGGTCACCAGCGACGCCTTGGTGATACCCAGGAGCACGCGCTCGTAGGTTGCCGGCTGCTTGTCGGCACCCAGCTGCTCGTTCTCCTCCAGCACCCGAATGCGATCCACCTGGTCCCCGGCGAGGAACTTGGTGTCGCCGGCGTCCTCGATGTTCACCTTGCGCATCATCTGGCGGACGATCACCTCGATGTGCTTGTCGTTGATCTTCACACCCTGGAGACGGTAAACGTCCTGGATCTCCTGGACCTGGTACTCGGCCAGGGTGGTGACACCGCGCAGACGGATGATGTCATGCGGATCCAGCTCACCGTCCACCACGACCTCGCCACGCTCGACACGCTCGCCTTCGAACACGTTCACGGTACGCAGCTTGGGAATCATCATCTCGACCGGGTCACCCTTGTCCGGGGTGATCACGAGACGCTGCTTGCCCTTGGTCTCCTTGCCGAAGGACACGGTGCCCGAGATCTCGGCCAGCACCGCCGGCTCCTTGGGACGCCGCGCCTCGAACAAGTCGGCCACACGCGGCAGACCACCGGTGATGTCACGCGTCTTGGAGGATTCCTGCGGCAGGCGGGCAATGACGTCACCCACCTCGACCCGGGCGTTGTCCTCCAGGTTGAAGATCGCATTGGCCGGCAGCATGTACTGCGCGGGCATGTCGGTCCCCGGGATGTACACCTCGTTGCCGTCGTCGTCCAGCAGCTTGACCGTCGGGCGCAGATCCTTGCCCGCCGTAGAGCGGCTCTTCGGATCCAGGACCACGTTGGACGACAGGCCGGTGAACTCATCGGTCTCCTTGGTGACCGTCACGTTCTCCACGAAGTCCGCGAGACGCAGGTTACCGGCCACCTCGGTGACGATCGGATGGGTATGCGGATCCCAGCTGGCGACTTCCTGCCCAGCTTCCACGGCATCGCTGTCGTGGACCGTGATAAGCGCGCCATAGGGAATCTTGTAGCGCTCCCGTTCGCGACCCTGATCGTCGATCACACCCAGCTCGCCGGAGCGCGAGACCGCGACCAGGTTGCCGGCCTTGTTGGTGACCGTCTTCAGGTTATGCAGACGGACAGAACCGGAGCTCTTCACCTGGATCGCACTAACCGTCACGGCCCGGCTCGCGGCCCCGCCAATATGGAAGGTACGCATCGTCAGCTGGGTACCCGGCTCGCCGATCGACTGCGCGGCGATGACACCCACGGCCTCGCCGGCGTTGACCTCGTGGCCACGCGCCAGATCACGCCCATAGCACTTGGCACAAATGCCCTGGCGGGTCTCGCAGGTAATCGCGGAACGCACCAGCACTTCGTCGACCGAAGCGGCATCCAGGGAGTCCACCATCGCTTCATCGAGCAGCGTGCCGGCGGGGATCAATACCTCATCCGCACCCGGGCGAAGCACGTCGACCGCAGTGGTCCGCCCGAGCACGCGATCGCGCAATGGCTCGACCACATCACCGCCTTCGATGATGGGCTTCATCAGCAGACCCTGCTGGGTCCCGCAATCGGGCTGGGTTACCACGACGTCCTGCGAGACATCCACCAGGCGGCGGGTCAGGTAGCCCGAGTTTGCGGTCTTCAACGCCGTATCGGCCAGCCCCTTACGGGCGCCGTGGGTGGAGATGAAGTACTGCAAGACGTTCAGACCTTCGCGGAAGTTCGCGGTGATCGGCGTCTCGATGATCGAGCCGTCCGGCTTGGCCATCAGGCCACGCATGCCGGCCAGCTGACGAATCTGCGCAGCGGAGCCACGCGCACCGGAGTCGGCCATCATGAAGATCGAGTTGAACGAATTCTGCTCGACCGTCTCGCCGTCCTTGTTGACGACCTTCTCCTTGCCGAGCCGCTCCATCATGGCCTTGGCGACCTGGTCATTACAGTGAGACCAGATATCCACGACCTTGTTGTAACGCTCGCCCTTGGTCACGAGACCCGAGGCGTACTGGTTCTCGATTTCCTTAACCTGTTCTTCGGCGCCCTGCAGGATCGGCTGCTTCTCGTCCGGGATCACCATGTCGTCGGCGCAGAAGGAGACGCCGGCACGGGTGGAGTAGTAGAAGCCCGCGTACATCAGCTGGTCCGCGAACACCACCGTATCCTTCAGACCCAGGCGCCGGTAGCACTGGTTGATCAGGCCGGAGATCGCCTTCTTGTTCAGCTCGCGGTCGATCAGCTCGAACGGCAGACCCTTGGGCATGATGCGCGACAGGATCGCGCGGCCCACGGTGGTCTCCAGGCGCAGGTACGGCAGGCTCTCGCCCTCGCCGACCTCGGCCATGGTGTCGCCAATCCGGACGGTAACGCGCGCGTGCAGATCCACCAGCTTGTGCTCGTAGGCGCGGTGGACTTCATCCACGTCGGCGAACGTCATGCCTTCGCCTTTCGCGTTCACCTTCTCGCGCGACAGGTAGTAGAGCCCCAGGACAATATCCTGCGACGGCACGATGATCGGCTCGCCGTTGGCCGGGGACAGCACGTTGTTGGAGGACAGCATCAGCGTGCGCGCCTCCAGCTGGGCCTCCAGCGACAGCGGCACGTGCACGGCCATCTGGTCACCGTCGAAGTCCGCGTTGAACGCGGCGCAAACCAGCGGGTGCAGCTGGATCGCCTTGCCTTCGATCAATACCGGCTCGAACGCCTGGATACCCAGGCGGTGCAGGGTCGGCGCGCGGTTCAGCATGACCGGGTGCTCGCGGATCACCTCTTCCAGGATATCCCAGACCTCGGGACCTTCCTTTTCCACCGCCTTCTTGGCGGCCTTGATGGTGGTCGCGAGACCACGGCGCTGCAGCTTGCCGAAGATGAACGGCTTGAACAGCTCCAGCGCCATGCGCTTGGGCAGACCGCACTGGTGCAGGCGCAGAGTCGGGCCCACCACGATCACCGAGCGACCGGAGTAGTCGACACGCTTGCCCAGCAGGTTCTGGCGGAAGCGGCCCTGCTTGCCCTTGATCATGTCGGCCAGGGACTTCAGCGGGCGCTTGTTGGTGCCGGTGATGGCACGGCCGCGACGGCCGTTATCCAGCAGCGCGTCCACGGACTCCTGCAGCATGCGCTTTTCGTTGCGCACGATGATGTCCGGGGCATTCAGCTCCAGCAAGCGACGCAGACGGTTGTTGCGGTTGATCACCCGGCGGTACAGATCATTCAGGTCGGACGTCGCAAACCGGCCGCCATCCAGCGGCACCAGCGGACGCAGGTCCGGCGGCAGTACCGGCAGCACCTTCATGATCATCCACTCCGGCTTGTTGCCGGAATCGAGGAAGGCCTCGACCAGCTTGAGCCGCTTGCCGAAGCGCTTGATCTTGGTCTCGGAACCGGTCTCGCTCAGGTCCTGGCGCAGCTTCGTCGCCTCGGCCGGCAGATCCATTTCCTTCAACAGGCTCAGCACGGCCTCCGCGCCCATCAGCGCGGTGAAGTCGTCACCGTGCTCTTCCATCGCCTCGAGGTATTCCTCGTCGGTCAGGAGCTGGCGCTTCTCCAGCGTGGTGAAGCCCGGATCGGTGACGATGAAGGACTCGAAGTACAGGACCTTCTCGATGTCCTTCAGGGTCATGTCGAGCAGCAGGCCAATACGGGACGGCAAGCTCTTCAGGTACCAGATGTGGGCAACCGGCGAGGCCAGGTCGATATGGCCCATGCGCTCGCGCCGGACCTTGGTCTGGGTCACTTCGACGCCGCACTTCTCGCACACCACGCCACGATGCTTCAGGCGCTTGTACTTGCCGCACAGGCACTCGTAGTCCTTCACCGGCCCGAAGATCTTCGCGCAAAACAGGCCATCACGTTCCGGCTTGAACGTCCGGTAATTGATGGTTTCCGGCTTCTTCACCTCGCCAAAGGACCAGGAACGGATCTGGTCCGGGGACGCAAGACCGATGCGGATCGCATCGAACTCTTCCGGCTGGGTCTGTTGCTTGAACAGATTCAGGAGGTCTTTCATTCGCTTGCCTCACAAACTTGGTTTCGAGGGGCGCACTGCGCCCCGTCGGATCACAATCGGATCGGAGAAGATCAGTCCTGCTCGAGCTCGATATTGATGCCGAGCGCCTTGATCTCCTTCATGAGCACGTTGAACGACTCGGGGACGTTGGCCTCCATGTGGTGCTCACCGTCAACGATGTTCTTGTACATCTTGTTGCGGCCCTGCACGTCGTCCGCCTTCACCGTCAGCATTTCCTGCAACGTGTAGGCGGCGCCGTAGGCCTCCAGTGCCCAGACCTCCATTTCGCCGAAGCGCTGACCACCGAACTGCGCCTTGCCGCCCAACGGTTGCTGGGTGACCAGCGAATACGGGCCGGTGGAACGTGCATGCATCTTGTCGTCGACCAGATGGTTCAGCTTCAGCATGTGCATGTAGCCCACGGTGACCGGGCGGTCGAAGCCGTCCCCGGTGCGCCCGTCGTACAACTGGGCCTGCCCCGTTTCCGGCAGGTCCGCCAGACGCAGCATCTCCTTGATCTCGGCCTCTTCGGCGCCGTCGAACACCGGCGTCGCCATCGGCACGCCACCGCGCAGGTTGCGGCACAGGGTGATGATCTCGGGGTCCGACATGGAGTCGAGGTCCACCTTGCGCTCGCGGTTGTTGTAGATCTTGTCGAGGAACTCGCGCAGCTTGGCGATCTCGGCTTGCGCCTCGAGCATGCGGTTGATCTTGTGGCCGAGACCTCGGGCCGCCCAACCCAGGTGCACTTCCAGCACCTGGCCGACGTTCATGCGCGAGGGCACGCCCAACGGGTTCAGCACCACGTCGACCGGGGTACCGTCCTCGAGGAACGGCATGTCCTCTTCCGGCACGATCATCGAGATCACGCCCTTGTTCCCGTGGCGACCGGCCATCTTGTCGCCCGGCTGCAGGCGGCGTTTCACGGCCACGTAGACCTTGACCATCTTCTGCACGCCTGGCGGCAGGTCGTCGCCCGCGGCCAGCTTGGCCTTCTGGTGCTCGAACTTCTTCTCGAACGCCTCGTGCTGATCCTTGATCTGGCGACCCAGGTCTTCCAGCTGGCTGTTGACCGCATCGTCCTGCAGGCGGACCTCGAACCACTTGTCGCGGGACAGCCCCTGCAAATACTTCTTGGTCACCTTGGAGCCATCACCCAGCCCATCCGGGCCACCGGCGGCGGTCTTGTTGACCAGCAGCCTTTCGACGCGGGCGTAGATATCATCCTCGTAGATGCGCAGCTGGTCCTTCAGGTCCTTCTGCACAGCGGCGAGATCGTCGGCCTCGATCGACCGGGCGCGGGCGTCTTTCTCCACACCGTCGCGGGTGAAAACACGCACGTCGATCACCGTCCCCTCGATGCCGGACGGCACACGCAGGGAGGTGTCCTTTACGTCCGAGGCCTTCTCGCCAAAGATCGCCCTCAGGAGCTTCTCTTCCGGCGTCAACTGGGTCTCGCCCTTCGGCGTGACCTTGCCGACCAGGATGTCGCCCGGGTTCACCTCGGCCCCGACGTAGACCACGCCGGACTCGTCCAGCTTGTTCAGCAACGACTCGGAGACGTTCGGGATATCCGCGGTGATCTCTTCCTGGCCAAGCTTGGTGTCACGAGCGACACAGTTGAGCTCCTCGATGTGGATCGTGGTGTAACGATCCTCCTGCACCACGCGCTCCGAGATCAGAATCGAGTCCTCGAAGTTGTAGCCATTCCAGGGCATGAACGCGACCATCATGTTCTGCCCCAGCGCGAGCTCGCCCAGATCCGTGGACGAGCCATCGGCAATCGCGTCACCGCGGGCGATTTCGTCGCCCACCGCAACCAGAGGACGCTGGTTGATGGAGGTGTTCTGGTTGGAACGCGAGTACTTGGTGAGGTTGTAGATATCCACGCCCGGCTCGCCGGCGACGGTTTCGTCGTCGTTCACACGGACCACCACACGACCCGCGTCCACCGAGTCCACCGTACCGCCGCGCTTGGCGACGATCGCGGAGCCGGAGTCGATGGCGACGGCGCGCTCGATACCGGTACCCACCAGCGGCTTGTCGGCCCGCAGGCACGGCACGGCCTGACGCTGCATGTTCGCGCCCATCAGGGCGCGGTTGGCATCGTCATGCTCCAGGAAGGGCAGCAACGCGGCGGCCACCGACACGATCTGCTTCGGCGAGACGTCCATGTACTGGATCTTGTCCGGAGACGAGATCGTGAACTCCTCCTGATGACGGCAGGACACGAGGTCATCGCTCAGGCGACCTTCCTCGTCCATCGCCGCGTTCGCCTGGGCGATCACGTACTGGCTCTCTTCGATCGCGGAGAGGTAGACGATCTCCTCGGTCACCTTGCCCTCTTCGACCTTGCGATACGGCGTCTCCAGGAAACCGTAGCGGTTGGTGCGGGCATACACGGCCAGCGAGTTGATCAGACCGATGTTCGGGCCTTCCGGAGTCTCGATCGGGCACACGCGACCGTAATGCGTCGGGTGCACGTCGCGGACTTCGAAGCCGGCACGTTCGCGGGTAAGCCCGCCCGGACCCAGGGCCGAGATACGCCGTTTGTGCGTCACCTCGGACAGCGGGTTGTTCTGGTCCATGAACTGCGACAGCTGGCTGGACCCGAAGAATTCCTTGACCGCGGCGGCCACCGGCTTGGCGTTGATCAGTTCCTGCGGCATCAGGCCTTCGCTCTCGGCGACGGTGAGACGCTCCTTGACCGCGCGTTCGACACGCACCAGGCCCAGGCGGAACTGGTTTTCGGCCATCTCGCCCACGCTGCGGATGCGGCGGTTGCCCAGGTGGTCGATATCATCGGTACGGCCGTTGCCGTTACGCAGGTCAATCAGCACCTTCAGGACATCCAGGATGTCTTCCGGCGACAGCACGCCCGCGCCCTCGTCGGTATCGCGACCCACGCGGCGGTTGAACTTCATCCGGCCCACGGCGGACAGGTCGTAGCGATCTTCCGAGAAGAACAGGTTGGAGAACAGGTTCTCCGCAGCGTCCTTGGTCGGCGGCTCGCCCGGGCGCATCACGCGGTAGATCTCGACCTGGGCCTCCAGCTGGCTCTTGGTCGGGTCCAGACGCAGCGTATCCGACATGTACGGACCGTGGTCGTAGTCGTTGGTGTAGATGGTCTCCAGCGACTTCACGCCCTCGGCGCGCAGCTTGTCGAGCATCTCCTGGGTCAGGGCGTCATTGGCATTGGCGATCAGCTCCCCGGTGGACTCATCCACCACGCCCTTGGCCAGCACCCGACCCAGCAGGTATTCGTCCGGCACCCGCAGGGTGTTGATGCCGGCCTTCTCGATCTCCCGGATATGGCGCGGCGTAATACGCCGACCGGCCTCGACGATGACGGTTTCGCCATCGGTAATGTCGATCACGGCAGTCTCGCCGCGCATGCGCTCGGGGATCAGGTCCAGCTCGCCGCCGTCATCGTCGAGGGTGAGCTGATTGAATTCGAAAAAGGTGGTGAGGATCTCTTCGGTATCCATACCCAGTGCGCGCAGCAGGATCGACGCCGGCAGCTTGCGGCGACGGTCGATGCGCACGAAGACCCCGTCCTTGGCGTCGAACTCGAAGTCGAGCCAGGAGCCGCGGTACGGAATAATGCGGGCGTTATAAAGCAATTTCTGTGCACTGCCCTGGGTCTTGCCCTTGTCGCTGTCGAAGAACACGCCCGGCGAGCGGTGCAACTGCGACACGATTACGCGTTCGGTACCGTTGATGACAAAGGTGCCGTTCTCGGTCATGAGCGGCATTTCGCCCATGTAGACTTCCTGCTCCTTGACCTCCTTGACCACGGTGGAACCCGCCGGGGCTTCCTTGTCGTGGATCACCAGGCGCAAGAGGACACGCAGCGGGGCCGCATAGGTCACGCCACGGATCTGGCATTCCTTCACGTCGAACATCGGTTCGCCCAGGCGATAGCTCACATACTCGAGCTGGACATGACCGGAATAACTGACGATGGGGAAAACCGACTGAAACGCCGCATGCAGGCCCATCGGATCCCGCCCGTCGGACGCTCGGTCCGCCTGCAGGAAATCCCGATAGGAGGTCAGCTGGGTTTCCAGCAGGTACGGGACTTCGAGGATCTGGGGACGCTTCCCGAAGTCCTTGCGGATACGTTTCTTTTCGGTATAACTGAGGGCCATGGCTTACCTCGGAGGCTAGCTGAACAACGCGCGACAAAACACGCGCCACCACGGGCTGAGGCTGGCGACCAAACGGCCGCCAGCCTCAGGGCTTCGTGATGTACACGAAAACAACAGGCGCAAGCGCCTTCTTACTTCAGTTCGACGGTGGCGCCCGCGCCTTCCAGCTCCGCCTTCATCTTCTCGGCCTCGTCCTTCGGAGCGCCTTCCTTCACGGTCGCCGGCACGCCTTCGACCATTTCCTTGGCTTCCTTCAGACCCAGACCGGTCAGGCCGCGGACGACCTTGATGACGCCGACCTTGTTCTCGCCGAAGCTCGACATCACGACGTCGAACTCGTCCTTGACTTCAGCGGCAGCGGCTTCGCCACCAGCGGCAGCCGGGGCGGCCGCAACAGCGGCAGCGGCGGACACGCCGAACTTCTCTTCCATCTCGCTGATCAGGTCCACAATCTCCAGGACCGTCATGTTGCCGATGGCTTCCAGGATATCTTCTTTCGAAACGGCCATTTCTTAATCTCCTAACGGGTCGAGCCCGAATTCATTCAGTACATGCTGCAGAAGCAGGCTTGAAGGGTTCTTCAGGCTGCCTGCTTCTGATCACGGATTGCTGCAACGGTACGCACAAGCTTGCCCGGGACTTCGTTCACCGTACGGGCGAACTTGTCGAGCGGTGCCTTCATCGTGGCGAGCAGCTGCGAGAGCGCCTCATCACGGGTCGGCAGGCTCGCGAGGCGATCGAGATCGTTCGCCCCCATGAGCTGCCCACCAAAGGACACCAGCCGGACCTTCAGCTGATCGTTTTCCTTGGCGAAGTTCTTCACTAGGCGTGCCGCGGAGCCAGGCTCCTCTTCACTGAAGGCAAGGATCAGCGGACCCTGCAGCTCGGGCTGCATGCACGCGAAATCCGTACCCTCAATGGCACGCTTGGCGAGGTTGTTCTTCACCACCCGCAGATAGACCCCGGTAGTGCGGGCCTGCCGACGAAGGTCGGTCATCTGCGCGACCGAGAGACCCCGGTACTCCGCGGCGACCGCGGAATGCGCCGAGGCAGCAACCGTAGCCAGCTCCGAGACAATCGCCTTCTTGTCGTCGAGATTCAAAGCCACGTTGACTCTCCTCTAGTAAGACCACCCGGAGGTGATCGTGAAACCGGGCGAACCCGGCACTTCGGTGCTCCCGTCGCAGGTACTTCCTGAATCGGGTGACACCATCTGCGCAGGCTGGAGTATTAAGCCGGGCCCTGGAGCTCGGCGCCTGCGGTCTTGGATGGCGTGCCGCTTGCGCGACAGCCGACCAAAAACCGTATTTTCTTGCTTAGAGCTCCAACGAGCCCTGATCGACCTTGACGCCCGGACCCATGGTCGTCGAGACGACCACGGCCTTGACGTACTGCCCCTTGGAGGTCGCCGGCTTCATCTTCAGCAGGTCAGCCAGCAGGGCGTTCAGATTGTCGGTAAGCGAATTCGTGTCGAAATCGGCCGCGCCAATAGTGCAGTGGACGATGCCACCCTTGTCGGTGCGGTAGCGCACCTGACCACCCTTGGCATTGGTCACCGCGGTGGCCACATCCGGGGTCACGGTGCCGACCTTCGGGTTCGGCATCAGGCCGCGCGGGCCGAGAATCTGGCCGAGCTGGCCGACGACGCGCATCGCATCCGGGGAGGCGATCACCACGTCGAAGTCCATCTGGCCGGCCTTCACCTGTTCGGCGAGGTCGTCCATGCCGACGACATCGGCCCCGGCTTCCTTGGCGGCATCGGCGTTCGCACCCTGGGTGAACACGGCCACGCGCACAGTCTTGCCATTGCCATGCGGCAACACAGTGGAACCGCGCACCACCTGGTCGGATTTGCGTGGGTCCACGCCGAGGTTCACGGCAACGTCCACCGACTCGCGGAACTTGGCCTTGGGCAGGTCACGCAGGAGATCAAAGGCTTCGGTGACCGGATATAGGTGACCCGGCTCCACCTTCTCGCGATAGGCCTGCATACGCTTGGAAAGCTTCGCCATGTCAGAGACCCTCCACTTCGAGGCCCATACTGCGGGCACTGCCGGCGATGGTACGCACGGCGGCATCGAGATCAGCCGCGGTCATATCCGGTTCCTTGGTCTTCGCAATTTCTTCCAGCTGGGCGCGCGTCACGGTGCCGACCTTGTTGGTGTTCGGCTGACCGGAACCGGACTGAATGCCGGCCGCCTTCTTCAGCAGGACCGCCGCCGGGGGCGTCTTGGTAATGAACGTGAAGCTGCGATCCGCGTACACGGTGATCACCACCGGAATCGGCAGACCGGGCTCCATCTCCTGGGTCTGGGCGTTGAACGCCTTGCAGAACTCCATGATGTTCACGCCGCGCTGACCCAGCGCCGGGCCCACGGGCGGGCTCGGGTTGGCCTTGCCAGCCGCCACCTGAAGCTTGATATACGCTTCGATTTTCTTTGCCATGAGGACTCCCTCGGGTGCGAACGCCTTGCGGCTCCCCGATTAACAGGTGATGACGCTTGCGCGTCTCAGGTTTTCTCGACTTGGTGGAACTCGAGTTCCACGGGCGTCGACCGCCCGAAAATCTGAACCGCCACTAGCAGACGACTCTTGTCGTAGTTGACTTCCTCGACCACGCCATTGAAATCGTTGAACGGGCCGTCGATTACGCGGACCATCTCGCCCACCTCGAACAGCACCTTCGGACGCGGCTTCTCGGCACCTTCCTGCATGCGCTGCAGAATCGCGTCGGCTTCCTTGTCGCTGATCGGCGCCGGACGGTCCGCGGTGCCACCGATGAAGCCGAGCACGCGCGGCACGGCCTTGACGAGATGCCAGGCCTCGTCGTTGAGGTCCATCTGAACCAGGACATAGCCGGGGAAGAACTTGCGCTCACTCTTGCGCTTCTGGCCGTCCTTCATCTCGACGACCTCCTCGGTGGGCACCAGGATTTCGCCAAAGTGGTCCTGCATGCCGAAACGCTCGATGCGCTCCTCCAGGGACCGCTTCACCTGTGCCTCGAAACCCGAGAATGCCTGTACGACGTACCAGCGTAGTGCCATGGGGAAAATCCTGCTGCTTATCCGATGAACCGACTGATGCCCCAGCCCAGGAACATGTCCAGGAGCCAGAGCATGATCCCCACCAGGATCACGACGGCAATGACGATCAGCGTGGTCTGGGTCGTCTCTACGCGGGTGGGCCACACCATCTTGCGCACCTCGGTGCGCGCGTTGCCCATAAAGCCGGCGAGCTGGCTGCCCTTGGCGGTCGTCATCGCGATCCCGATGGCGACCCCCACGACGGCAAGCAGCCCGAGGACGCGAATCAGAGTGGATTCGTCCTGGAACCAATAGAAGCCCATGACGCCGGCAATCAGCAGCGCCACGGCCACCGCGAGCTTGACGGTATCAAGCACGCCGGTCTGTTCCGATTGTTCACTCATGAATACGTATCACCCGGTGCTGCCGCCATCTCGAAGATGGCAGGCCAGGAGGGACTCGAACCCCCAACCTGCGGTTTTGGAGACCGCTGCTCTGCCAATTGAGCTACTGGCCTAGAAATCGAATCGACAAGAAACAAACGCGAGAGACGACGCACACGGCGCCGCCTCTCGCGGTCAGTCTGTCAACTTGTCTACTATATCACTCGATGATCTTGGAGACGACGCCGGCGCCCACAGTGCGGCCGCCTTCGCGGATCGCAAAGCGCAGACCGTCTTCCATCGCGATCGGATTGATCAGGGACACCGTCATCTTCACGTTGTCACCCGGCATCACCATCTCGGTGCCTTCCGGAAGCTCCACCGAGCCCGTCACGTCCGTCGTGCGGAAGTAGAACTGCGGACGGTACCCGTTGAAGAACGGCGTGTGACGACCGCCCTCTTCCTTGCCCAGGATGTACACCTCGGCTTCGAAGTGCGTGTGCGGGGTAATCGAACCCGGCTTGCACAGCACCTGACCACGCTGGACGTCGTCACGCTTGGTGCCGCGCAGCAGAATGCCGACGTTGTCGCCCGCTTCGCCCTGATCGAGCAGCTTGCGGAACATCTCGACACCGGTGACGGTGGTCTTCTGCGTGTCGCGAATACCGACGATCTCGATCTCTTCGCCCACCTTCACCACGCCGCGCTCGATACGACCGGTCACCACGGTGCCGCGACCGGAGATCGAGAACACGTCTTCCACCGGCATCAGGTACGCGCCGTCCACGGCACGCTCCGGCTCCGGAATCCAGGTGTCCATCGCTTCGACCAGCTTGTAGATCGCCGGGGCGCCCACTTCGCTCTCGTCACCTTCCAGCGCCTTCAGCGCGGAACCGGTGATGACCGGGGTGTCGTCACCCGGGAAGTCGTACGAGGACAGCAGGTCGCGTACTTCCATCTCGACCAGCTCCAG
>NZ_KB898913.1:0-22567 GCF_000377925.1 Thioalkalivibrio sp. AKL12 | reverse complement strand
GAAGAACCTGTTCGGGTATCGCAAGGTGCGTTACCGGGGCCTCAAGAAGAACACCGCGCAGCTGCACAGCCTGTTCGCCCTGGCGAACCTGTACCGTGCGCGACGATGGGGACTCCTGCCGCAGGGGTAGTGTGTCCGCAGGACCGGAAATCGCCCCTGTAACCGCCAAAAACGGCGGTTACAGGGGCCCAGGCCGGCCGTAATGGCCCCAGTGCCCTTCCAAAAACGCTTCGGCGGGGCACCGAGCCGGATGCAGGCCCATTGATCAGTGTTTCCTTAGGCCATCTTTAAGTGAAAGTGTCGATTTCGAAAATACGAGAAACATCTTCATCGAGGGTGATAATCTCGAAGCAATAAAGCTCGTCCAAAGTTCTTTTCTCGGAAAAATCAAGATGATTTATATAGACCCGCCTTACAATACGGGTCGTGACTTCGTTTATCGGGACGACTTTGCCGAGAATCCTAACGAATTTCTCAGAAAGTCATTACAGAAAGACGAACTCGGCAACAGGCTTCTGTCCAATCCTGAGTATTCAGGACGCTTTCACTCAAACTGGCTCAGTTTGATGTACTCGCGCCTGAAGGCGGCGCGGAATCTCCTGTCAGATGACGGAATCATCTTCATGAGCATAGATGACGCCGAGGTGGACAACTTAAAAAAAATATGTTGCGAGGTTTTTGGAGAAAATAATTTTATTGGGTGCGCGGGGAGAATCACCAAGAAAAGTAATAACAAGGGTGAATTTTGGTCGCCCAACTTTGACTATATTCTGACATTTGCAAAAAATGCCGACTTCGCGAAGCCGTTTTTTGGAGGCGTGAATCTTGATGCTTACAAGGAAGTAGACCAGGAAGGGCCACGAGCAGGAGAACCTTACCAACTCGTACGGTTATACATGTCGACCATTCAGAACCGGAATCCAGACCAACGTTTCTGGATCGAGTGTCCGGATGGCACAAAAGTTATTCCGCCCGGTAGTACTTTTCCGCCAGACCGACCAAGTCTTGGTGACGGGATATGGAGGTGGACAAAAAGTAAATTCGAGAAGGAGCGGGATCGCATCGTTATAAAAAAGGTCCGTTCGTCGAACTTGGTATCCGACACGGGAGAGCCGGCGCAATGGAACGTGTACACAAAGACATACTTGTCTGACGTGATAAAACATTCGACGGCAAAACCCAATAGTTTCATTGAGGGGCATATAAATCAGCTTGGCAGTCACGAGCTTGGAAAGCTTGACATCCCATTCAGTTACTCAAAACCCACTTCACTCATAGAAATGCTTGCTGAAGTATCAAAAACTGGGTCGGAAGATATAATTATGGACTTCTTTGCCGGCTCTGGTACTACCGCCGAAGCAATAATGAAGCTAAACGCTAAAGACGGAGGCAACCGAAGGGTTATTTCGGTGCAGTTGCCCGAAGCAATAGATGAAAACCTTGATGCGTATAAGAAAGGATTTCGGCATATCACCGAGTTAGCTAAGGAGCGAATTCGAAGGGCAGGTCGACAGGTAGCAGAAGGTGACACCAAACCGACGTGGCGCCGCGATGTCGGCTTCCGGGTGCTCAAGGTCGATACCTCCAACATGAAGGACATCTACTACCGCCCGGATGAGCTGAAGCAGTCCGACCTGCTCGATATGGTCGATAATGTGAAGGAGGACCGCACCGCCGAGGACCTGCTGTTCCAGGTTCTGGTGGATTGGGGTGTGGACCTGTCCCTGCCCATCCGTCGCGATACCGTCCAGGGCAAGACCGTGTTCTATGTCGACGACAACGCCCTGGTCGCCTGCTTCGATAAGGGTATCACGGAAGAGCTGGTTAAAGAGCTGGCCGGCTACGAGCCCCTGCGCGTGGTCTTCCGCGACAACGGCTTTGCTTCGGACGCGGTAAAGATCAATGTGGAGCAGGTCTTCCGGCAGCTTTCGCCGACCACCGAAGTCAAGTCTGTTTGAGTGCGGCGAGGGGATCACTATGAAGCTCAAGTTTAAAGTCCAGCCCTACCAGACCAACGCCGTCAACGACGTGGTGGACTGCTTCGCCGGCCAGCCCATGACTTCGGGGCTGAGCTACCGCATTGACCCGGGCCGCACGGCGCAGGCGAGCGCCTTCGAGGAAGGCTTCAGGAACGCCAGCATTGCGCTGACCGAAACGCAAATACTGGAGAACATCCAGAAGGTTCAGCGGCGGCAGAACTTGGCAGTCTCGCGGTCATTGACCGACTTCACCACCTTCAACGCGAGAGGCGAGCGAGTAGCGGCCCCTGCGGACTACAAGAAAATCGCGCTGGCAGCCAGCCGTGTTCATCTCGATGTGGAGATGGAGACCGGCACGGGCAAGACCTACTGCTACATTAAGTCCATTTTCGAGATGAACAAGCGCTACGGCTGGTCGAAGTTCATCATCATCGTGCCCTCCATTGCTATTCGAGAAGGGGTCTACAAGTCCTTCCAGATGACCGCCGAGCATTTCACCGAAAGCTACGGCAAGAAGGCGCGAATTTTCATCTACAACTCCAAGCACCTAAATGAGGTGGAGAACTTCTCCTCGGACGCCGGGATCAACGTGATGATTATGAACATCCAGGCGTTCAACGCTCGCGGCAAGGACAACCGCCGTATTTACGATGAGCTGGACGACTTCCAGTCGCGCAAGCCTATCGACGTAATAGCCTCCAACCGCCCGATCCTCATTCTGGATGAGCCCCAGAAGATGGAAGGTAAGGCCACCATGGAGGCGCTGCCCAAGTTCAAGCCGCTGTTCATTCTGCGCTACTCGGCGACCCACCGGACGCAACATAACCGCGCTCACCGGTTGGATGCGCTCGATGCCTACAACCAGAAGCTGGTGAAGAAGATCGCCGTGCGCGGTATTCAGACCCGTGGCCTGGCCGGGACCAATGCCTACCTCTACCTGGAAGGCATCGACATCACGAAGCAGGCCCCCGTGGCGCGGATCGAGATGGAGGTTAAGCTGAGGTCGGGCGAGATCAAGCGGCAGCTGCGGCGGCTGGCGTTCCGGGATGACCTGTTCGTCGAATCGGGCGAGCTGGATCAGTACCGGGGGTTCACCATCAGCCAGATCGACGCGGTCAACGACACGGTGGAGTTTACCAACGGGGCGGTATTGAAGGCGGGCGAGGCCAACGGCGATGTCACCGAGCGCGACGTCCGCCGAATCCAGATCCGCGAGACCATCAAGGCGCACCTGGACAAGGAAAAGCAGCTCTTCGCCCAAGGCATCAAGGTCCTGTCGCTGTTCTTCATCGATGAGGTGGCGAAGTATCGAGACTACGACCAGGCCGATGAGAAGGGCGAGTACGCGCGGGTGTTCGAAGAGGAGTACGCGCTGCTCAGGGATGAGTACCTGGCGGAGCTGGCAATCGATAACGAAGCGTATCGGAAGTACCTGGCGGACATCGAGCCGGGCAGAACGCACAACGGCTACTTCTCGATCGACAAGAAGACCAACCGGCTAAAGGACCCGGCGGTCGGCGCTCGCGCGGTCGACTCGGATGATGTCGATGCCTACGATCTGATCCTGAAGGACAAGGAACGCCTGCTGGACTTTGCCGAGCCGACCCGGTTCATCTTCTCCCATTCTGCATTGCGCGAGGGCTGGGACAATCCGAATGTGTTTGTCATGTGCATGCTCAAGCACAGCGACAACACCATTTCCCGCCGCCAGGAAGTCGGTAGGGGCCTTCGACTGAGCGTCGACGAACACGGCGACCGCATGGACCACCCGGCCGTTGTACACGACATCAACGTGCTGACAGTGGTGGCGAGCGAAAGCTACACGGACTTCGTGGCGGGCCTGCAGAAGGAGATTTCGGAGACTCTGTCTTCGCGGCCGCGTCAGGCGACCGAGGCTTATTTCACCGGCAAGCTGCTCACCACTGACGAAGGGGCAGTCGAAGTCACCGCCCCTATGGCGAAACAGATCTATCGCTACCTGGTCAAGCATGATTACACCGACGATGCCGACCAGATCGCCAACGCCTACCACGATGCGAAAGCCGCTGGAACCTTGGCCGAGCTACCCGAGGAGCTTAAACCCTATTCCGATCAGGTTTTTGAACTGATCGACAGCGTATTCAGCGACGCGCAGTTACCGAAGGTCGATGACGGCCGCAAGCCCAAGACCAACCCGCTCAATGCCAATTTCGAGAAGAAGGAGTTCCAGGCGCTTTGGGCGCGTATCAATCGCAAGGCTGTGTACCGCGTGGAATTCGATTCAGCGGAGCTGATCCGGAAATGCGTCAGTGCACTGGACAGGGAGCTGCGTGTCACCCCGTTGCAGTACACCGTCCAGGCCGGGCTTCAGCAGGATGGCCTGACCGATGAGCAGCTTCGCGGCGGCGATGGCTTTGCCGTGCAGGAAACCAAGACCGAGTACGGCGATTCCATTCATTCGCGGGTGGAGTACGATCTCACCGGTAAGGTCGCGGAGCATGTCCGGCTCACCCGAGAGACTACAGCGGCGATCTTCAGCCAGATTCAGGCACCCGTCTTCGAGCAGTTCCGGAAGAACCCGGAACACTTCATTGCCGAATCCTCTCGCCTGATTGCCGAGCAGAAAGCGGCTATGGTCATCGAGCGCCTGGCCTATAACGAGGTGGAGGACCGCTACGACACCGACATCTTCACCGCCAACCAGACCGGGCAGGACTTCTCCCGCGCCACGGATAAGCTCAAGAACCACGTCTACGATTATGCGATCACGGACTCCGATGTGGAGCGAGAGTTCGTCAAACAGCTGGACGTAAGCAGCGAAGTTGTCGTCTATGCCAAGTTGCCCCGTGGCTTCCTGATCCCAACGCCGGTCGGCGACTACAACCCCGACTGGGCGATTTCCTTCAAGGCCGGAAGCGTCCGGCACATCTACTTTGTGGCGGAAACCAAGGGCACCATGTCGTCGATGAAGCTGCGCGAGATCGAAAAAACCAAGATCGAGTGCGCCCGGAAGTTCTTCGACGAAATCAGCCAGCAAATTACCGAAGACCGCGTCAAGTATGACGTCGTTACGGATTACGCCAAGCTGATGGACTTGGTGGCTGGATCACCAGCATGACCGGCGAGCAGGCTCAGCCTAATGGGGACACCGGGCGTCGCTGCGCAGAAGCTCGCCTGTGGGCGCGTAAGGCCTCAGCTTTCGGCTTTCCGGTGCGCGCCGTTCGCTGGCCAAGAGGAAAGGGCTTGCCATAGCCCGTAGACGCGCTCGGAGACTGCTCCCATACATTTCCCTATACCACGCTTGCGGCAAAGGCCGAAGCAGTCAGTTAGCTGAGGCGGTGTACGGGATGGCCATTCGTCGTAGACGGTCACATTCGTTTCGGTCGAGCGGACACGTCCTGTTTGTTCCCAACGATAGCCAGGCCGGCACTCATCCGGTCCGCCATGCGGATGGTATCGACCAACGGCAAGGGTGATGCATAGCCCTTTCCCTGAGCGTCTTGAACCAGAAGGTGGATCAGCGTTGCATGTGCAGGTGGGGACACATTCGCGAGGCGCGGCAGATGTCCCGCCAGCGCCACCAGGGATAAGTGCTCGTGGGCCGTCTTGCGGAGTATCCAGGAAGACTCACTTGAATGAGTGAGGGTCTTGCCGAAATCGTGGAACAAGGCTGCGAGGACCAGGGCATCGCGTAGATGGTCGTCAATGGCGGTGTTGCATGACCGTGGCGCGGTCTGAACGGCCTGCTCCGTAGTCTCTGCGCATTCGAGCGAATGGCGAAGCAGCCCACCCGCGACCGAGTGATGATGCTTGTAGCTCGCCTTCACCTGGAAGAAGCGCTTGAGTAGCACCAGGTCGTCCACCACACCCTCCATGAAATGCCGAAAGGGTGCCGTGCACAGCCGCTCGATCAGCAGGCGGAGCCGTTCCGGGTCGGCTCCATCAACACACCATGAGGTCGGCATCACTTGGCTGGGCCAGTACTCGCCCGGCTCCAGAACACGAATGAAGCAAAGGCTCGGCTGAGCTCCTGCAGCGCACGAGAACTGGGCTTCTACAACCGATCCACTTCGAACCCCGGTCACGGCCGCCGGGTTACGCACTTCGCCCTGCCACCGTTGTCCCGCCCAGTGCAGGACCAGGTGCCCCACACCACCGCGCTCGAAATAATCCCGGACCCGGTAGATACCGAACGTTCGAACATCGGATGCAGCTTGTTCGGGTAAGGCATGGCCGCCTTCCCAATCCGAGATCCTCACGACTCACCCCCGAAGCGTTCGTCGATCAGGTTCTCGAATGCGGAACCGTCCTGCCGCGTCGCGTTCGGGATGTACCGCGAGTACGTCTTGAACAGCATCTCCGTGGAGGTGTGGCCCAGCTGGCGCGCAATCCATTCCGGCGACTCGCCGGCCGCCAACCACAGGGTCGCGGCGGTATGGCGCATGGTGTACGGGCGCCTGTAGGGAATATCGAGGTAGCGCAGCAGCGGGGTCCAGATGCGCTTGGTCAGGTTTCGATTGTCGATGGGCTGGCCTGCTGCGTTCGTGAAGACGTAGCCAGCCTGCCCCGTCACCTTGCGCTGATTGAGCAACGCCTCGCGAACCCGTCGGGACATGTCCACCTCGCGCTGGGACCCATCGTTCTTGGTGTACTCGGTGCGACCGTCCACGTAGGTCTCGCGAACCAGGAGCTGGTTGCGGGGGAAATCAACGTGCTTCCACTTGAGCCCGTGGGCCTCACCGGACCGCAGTCCGGTGAAGAAACGCACTGTGAAGTAGTTGCGGAAGTCGACACGCACGTGCTTCAGGATCAGGCTCACCTCGTCCAGGCTGAACGGATCGACCTGGGTCTTGCGCTCCTTGAGGAGTTTCACGCCCACGAACGGTGACCTAAACTGGAAGCGGTCGGCGGCCTCATCGAACATCATCCGCAGGATTTTGAGAGTCCTGTTGATGGTGGAAGGCGACAGCTCACGCTTGCGTACGGGGCTACCTTTGGCGAGATGGGCCCGAAATGCGTGGATGTCTTCCTTCCTGATGTCGCCGACCTCCCTACCCCTCCCGAAAAACGGAAACACGTGCGTCTCGAAGGCCGTGGCAACACTTTCCCGGTAAGTCTGGCGCCAGGTCGGCGCCATCTCATCACTCCAGGTTCGATAGAACGACTCGAGCGAGGGCGTTCGCATCGGAGGCTTGGGGGCAAGCGAGGCGCGAGGCATGGCCACTGCCTGCTGTTGCAAGCCCGCGGGCGCCGGTGCTTTCGGACTGTCGGGAAAGAACGCTCCGTAGTCAAAGGTCCCAGCGGCAACTTCCGCCTCCAGTCGGCGCGCCACCTGCTCAAGGCGCTTCCGATTGGCCGGCGTATTCGGGAGCGTTGTCTGTTCCCTGTAGCGTTTCCCTGCATAGCGAAAGTCGAGGAAAAGATACCCAGTATCTTTCCGCGCCCGAACGCTAGCCATTGCAGATGCCCCCGTTGGCCATGGGCACTGCAAACGCGCCGGACTTCATCATGTCCTCTTCAATCGTTTCCCAGATGAAGAGAATCTTCCGCCCTCCGAAAGGGCGGATGTAATGGCGACCTTCAAGCAGGACGCTGTCCTTGAGTCGGTCGCGAATCGTGCGTACTTCGTACTTGATGCGACCGGAGAGTTCGGCAGTAGACAGGTAGGTGTAGCTCATATAGCCTCCAAAGCGACTTTCTGGGTGAAGTTTGTCCTCGCAGGGTGGGTTTATGCCCTGCTGAATGACAATTTAGAACCCAGAATGACGCCTGTCAAGGCAAAATGTCATTCAGAATAAAAAAAGGTCGCCCACGATGATCCGATGTCACCTGTCGACCCTTATGGGAAAGCGGAAAATGAAGATCATGGATGTCGCCCGCGCCACCGGGCTACATCGCAATACGGTTTCCCTCCTCTACAAGGAGGAAGCCGTTCGCATCGAGATCGACGCCATGGACAAGCTTTGCGAGCTGTTCAACTGCTCGGTGGGCGAACTCTTCGAATACATCCCGGAAGGGGATGGCGAAACACAGTGACCATGTTCCCGGCACCGGAGCGCGGAGAGGTCCTGATGAAAGGGGAGTTTGCTCGGCGGTGGCCACGCACGATGGCGCGGCTGCACGAAACGGTGGGAGACCGTCAGCGAAGCCCTGGGCACCGAATGGGCACGGCGTGGGCACGAGGTGGGCACGGTGCCCAAACGAGAAAGGGGCTGCCGAGGCAACCCCTTGAATTGGTGGTGGCTACGCCCTGATTCGAACAGGGGACCCCATCATTATGAGTGATGTGCTCTAACCAGCTGAGCTACGTAGCCACGCGGGCTGCGAATTCTCCGGAGGCCGGCGCATAAAGTCAAGCCAGCGCGTCGCCCGGCGGGGTTCAGATCTGCAGGCGCTCGACCACGCGGCCGTTCTTGAGGTGTTCTTCCAGGATCTCGTCGATGTCGCGTTCGTCCTGGTAGGTGTACCAGACGCCCTCCGGATAGACGACCGCGACCGGTCCCTCGTTGCAGCGGTCCAGGCAGCCGGCGGTGTTCACCCGCACCTGGCCCTTGCCGTGGATGCCCATGGCCTTGGCCTGGTTCTTTGCATAGGCGCGCATCTCGGTCGCCCCGTGGTCCTCGCAACAGTTGCCGTCCTCGCGGCAGTTGGTGCAGAAAAAGATATGGCGCTGGTAGTAGCCCATGGAAGTCTCCGATGATCCCTGCGGCTCATGATAACGCTGCCACCGGCAAAACGGCGGGTGGCAGCGTGCGCTGTCCGTGCATTCAGCGGAAACGGTAGACCAGGCTGACGTCCGTGATGGTGTCGGTATTCTCCACGCCGGGCTCGACGTCCGTGTTGTGCTTCACGGTGAAGCTGGTACGCAGGGACATCCGGCTGGTGACATCCGCGGTCAGGGCGAGGATGTTCTCGATCTCGGTGTTGTCGCTACCGGTCAGGATCAGCAACTCGTCGGTGAGGCGGGCGCTTTCGCTGATCTCCCAGCGGAAGTTGCCGGCCAGGCGGCCGACCGGTTCGTTGTCGGTCTCCCCGGTCGTGCGGATGCGCACCTGGCGCATACCGGCACCGATCTCGCCGTCCAGCTGCACCCGCTCGCCGTCGATCAGGCGACGACCATAACCAGCCGTGGCCGAACCCTGGTAGTCATAGTTGCTAAAGCGGTCACGCTCGTAACGCAGCGCCCCGAACAAGTAGTCGTGCTCGCCCAGCTTGCGGTCCGCCTGATAACCGGCGATGTAGCGCTCGCCGGTGGTCTCGTCGTCCTCTTCGTGGAAGTACGCGTCCAGGCGGATGCGATTGCGCCAGTCAATGGTCGTGTGCTCGGCGCGGAAACGGCCCGTGGCCGTGGTGGACTCGGTGTTCCCGGTGGTCTTGGAGGCCCCGAGCTCGATCGTCGATTGCCAGCCCTCGGCCTCCCAGGCCAGGGCCTGCGAGACTGGTATGCTCAGCAGGATGAGCGAGGCAAACGCAGACCCGACGGGCCGGAACGAACGCACGAGCATGGGAGACCTCCCGGAATCGAATGAGGGCAAGACCCTAGCAAAGCCGCTCGGCGCATCGGACCAGCCCCTGAGATTCCGGGGACTTTCCGCCGCGGACCAGTGCGTGCACTGCGGGCTGTGCCTGCCGCACTGTCCGACCTACGGCTGGCACGGGGTCGAGGGCGACTCCCCACGCGGGCGGCTGACCCTGATGCAGGGCCTGGCCCAGGGCCAGCTGGAGCCGGAATCCGAACGCCTGCGCAGCCACCTGGAAGGCTGCCTGGGTTGTCGCTCCTGCGAGACGGTGTGCCCGGCCCGCGTGCCCTTCGGGGCACTGATGGACCGCGCCCGCGAGATCCTGACCGAACACCCCACCACGCCGTCGCGCGGGGACCGCTGGCGCCAGGCGCTACAGCACCAGGCCCTGCTACATCCGAGCCTGCGCAGCCTCGGGGGGCTGGCGGCGCGCACTGGCGCCCGCCTGGGTGTAGACCGCCTGCTGCCACGCGGCGGCTGGGAACGCAGTCTCGCCCACACCCGCGACTCCCTGGCACCCGCCCCCCGACTGCACGCGACCGCGAGCCCGAATACGGCCGATGCCTTGCTGTTCACCGGCTGCATGGACCGCTTTTTCACCGGCCCCGATCTCGAAGCCGCTCTGGAGGTCCTCGACGCCCTCGGCGTGCGCATCGCCATCCCGCAGGGCCAGGTTTGCTGCGGAGCGCTGGACCAGCACACCGGCCACCGCGCGGCGGCGCAGGCGCTGCAGGCGCGGAATGGCGAAGCCTTCGGCACCCGCGAGGTGCCGGTGATCGCGCTGGACAGCGGTTGCGAGGCCACGCTGCGCGAATACCCCGAGGACACGCTGGCAGCGTGCAGCCAGAGCCTCACCCGGTTTCTGGCGCAATGGTTGGACGCCGCCGACACCGACGGGGATATCTGGGACGCCACACCGATACGCATCGCGCTGCATCGGCCCTGCACCCTGCGCAACGTCACCCGCGAGGCCCGCGAGCTGCCCGCAATCCTAGGACGCCTGCCCGGGGTCACGCTGGTGCCGGTCGCCGACGCGCCGAACTGTTGCGGCGCCGGCGGCACCGCGATGCTGACACAGGCAGCCATGGCCGACGACCTGGGCACCGAGACCCTGCAGGCCCTAACCGCCGACGCCCCGGACGCGATCATCAGCCCCAATGTCGGTTGCAGTGTGCACCTGCGGGCGCTGGCAAGCGAACAATCGGACCCGCCGGAAATCCTGTCACCCGCCCGCTTTCTGGCCCGGCGTCTGAAAAACCACACCCACCACTCCGCCGGGCGCTGATCCCTGCCCGCGCTTGCGGTACCCTTGAGGGGTACACCACGACGCCCCAACCGGACCGGAACCATGCGCCGACTTTCCCCGCTGGACCACCTGATCAACCAGGCCGACGCCTTCGTGAAGGTCGTCTCCGGACAGGCCCGCTCCACCGGCCGGCCATCCCCGGGTGGGGACGACATCGGGCCGCACCTGGAGGATCACGAACGCGACCTGTCCGCCCGCCTGATGCGGGTCAATCATGCCGGCGAGGTCGCGGCGCAGGGGCTGTACCAGGGCCAGATGCTGACCGCCCGCAACCCGGAGATCCGCGGCCACCTGGACCAGGCCTCGCGCGAGGAGGGCGATCACCTGCACTGGTGCGCCCGCCGGGTACACGACCTGGGCGGCCGCACCAGCCTGCTGGGGCCGTTCTGGTACATGGGTTCGTTCGGGATGGGCGCGCTCGCCGGCCTGACCGGCGATGCCTACAGCCTGGGCTTTATCGACGAGACCGAGCGCCAGGTGGAACGCCACCTGGACCGCCACCTGGAGCGCCTTCCGGCGCACGACGAGGTCTCCGCGCGCATCCTGGCGCAGATGAAGCAGGACGAGGTGGAACACGGCGCGCACGCGATGGCACTGGGCGGCAAGGCGCCCCCGTGGCCGGTGCGCAACCTCCTGATGCCGCTGACGTCCAGCGTGATGACGCGCACCGCCTACTGGATCTGACCCGCAACACGGGACGCCCGAAGATCATCGCCGCGTGCAACACGCGGCGAGCACGGCCTCAGCCCGGACTGCTCATGTTCTTGCCGTAGAAGATCTCCATCATCTCGTGCTTGAGCAGCTTGGAGATGCGCTTGGCCTCCTTGGCCGAGTAATCATCCTTGCCCAGCCCGAACAGGTAGCTGTCCAGGTCGAAGTCCTTCAGCACCATCTTGGTGTGGAACAGGTACTCCTGGTACACGTTCACATCCACCATCTGGTACTTCTCCTGGGTGTCACGCGACAGGAAGTCCTGGATGGAGTTGATCTTGTGATCGATGAAGTGCTTCTTGCCACGCACGTCGCGGGTGAAGCCGCGCACGCGGTAGTCCATGATCACGATGTCGGACTCGAAGCTGTGGATCAGGTAGTTCAGGGCGCGCAGTGGCGAGATACGCCCGCAAGTGGACACGTCGATATCCGCGCGGAAGGTCGCGATCCCGCCCTCCGGGTGCGCCTCCGGGTAGGTGTGCACCGTGATGTGGCTCTTGTCCAGGTGGCCGACCACGGTCTCCGGCAGCGGGCCGGGGCCTTCGGTGTAGCCGATCTTTTCGGTGGCCACCGGCTCTTCCGAGATCAGCATGGTCACCGACGCGCCCTGCGGATCGTAGTCCTGGCGGGAGATATCGAGGATGTTGGCCCCGATCAGGTGGGCCACATCGGACAGGATCTGCGTCAGACGCTGGGCGTTGTACGCCTCGTCGATGTACGCGATGTATTCATCGCGATGCCGGTCACCCGAGGCATAGCAGATATCGTAAATATTGAAGCTCAAGCTCTTGGTCAGGTTATTGAAACCGTGGAGCTTGATCTGCTTCTTGTGACGAGGCATGGCGTGTCCTCTTGGCCCGGGCCGCAGCGAGCGGCGAATTGTAGACGCCCCGGCCCGCAAGTCCAAGGACGGGCCCAGGGAGACGCGGCTTCAGCGCGGCGCCGGCCCCTCGATGATCTCGAAGTCATGGGTCACCTTCGCCGAGGCCCCCAGCATCAGCGAGGCCGAGCAGTACTTCTCGGCCGAGAGCCCCACCGCACGCCCGACCTGCTTCTCTGACAGCTCGTGGCCGTACACGCGAAAATGCACATGGATGTCGGTAAAGACCTTGGGCACGGTCTCCGCCCGCGTGCCCTCCACGGTCACCTCGCAGTCCAGCACCTGCTGGCGCGCCTTCTTCAGCATCGCAATCACATCGAAGCTGGTACAACCGCCCATCCCCAACAGCAGCATCTCCATCGGGCGTGCGCCCAGGTTGCGCCCCCCGGCATCCGGCGCCCCGTCCATCACCACCGCGTGGCCGCTGTCGGTCTCGCCGACAAAGGCCACCTGATCCAGCCATTTCACTTTCACCTGCATCGGGCTTGTCCTTTCACACTGTTGGATGGAGAAATCCACGCCTATACTCGGGTAGAACTCTACTCAGGGCGGACCTGCTGCACAAAACAGGGCCCTGCCGGCAGATTTTGTGAACGGTGCCAGTTACCCCGGGGTGCAGGGCACGGATGCTGCATTACACTGGCGCTCATCCTCAGGAAGCTGATATCGGACGTGACCATGGAAGCCTTGAACAACCCGTTCATTTACCGCCCGGCGCAGCCATCGCCCGCGCTGGAGCGTTTCCTCGGCTACTGCCACCGGCGCCAGTACCGCAAGCGCACCACGATCATTCACTCGGGCACCGTACCCGACACACTGTATTACGTGGTCAGTGGTTCAGTCTCGGTACTGGGCGAGAACAACGGACATGAGCTGGTACTTGCCTACCTGAACAAGGGCGAGTTTTTCGGCGAGCTGGGCATGTTCGAGGACGACCCGCGCAGCGCGACTGTCACCACCCGCGAGGACACCGAGACCGCGGAGATTCCCTACACCCAGTTCCGCGAGATCGCCCAGCGCGACCCCGAGATCCTGATGCTGCTCACCAGCCAGATCGCGGCCCGCCTGCGTCAGACCTCGCGCAAGGTGATGGACCTCGCGTTCGTGGATGTCACCGGCCGCATCGCCCACACCCTGCTGGACCTGGCCCAGCAGCCCGACGCGATGACCCACCCCGACGGCATGCAGCTGCGCATCACCCGGCAGGAGATCGCGCGTATCGTGGGTTGCTCGCGCGAGATGGCCGGACGCGTGCTGAAGGATCTGGAAGAACGCGGCCTGATCACCGCCCACGGCAAGACCATCGTAGTGTTCGGCACCCGCTGACGCTGCATTCCCCGCAGCCTCCGTCGAGATAAAACCCGGGCCAGCCTCCTTCGGCCCGGGCCTTCGCCCCTCCCTTGGGAGAGGCTACTGTTCGCCGCGGAACAGCTGGCCCAGGGCCGCACCCGGGTCCTCGGTGCGCATGAAGGCCTCGCCCACCAGAAAGGCATTCACCCCGGCCGCCTGCATGCGCGCGACATCCTCGCGCGTGTGGATGCCGCTTTCGGTCACCAGCAGGGCCTCCTCCGGCACCTGATCCTTCAACTCCAGCGTCGTCTCCAGCCGCGTCTCGAAGCTGTGCAGATCGCGGTTGTTGATGCCGATCAGGTCGGCCCCGATGCGCTTGGCCCGCTCCAGCTCCTCGGCGTCATGCACCTCCACCAGGGCATCCATGCCCAGCTCGCGGGTCAGGAAGAAGAGCTCGTGCAGCGCCGTGTCATCCAGCGCCGCCGCGATCAGCAGCACGCAATCCGCGCCGAGTACACGGGCCTCGTAGACCTGGTAGAGATCAATCACGAAATCCTTGCGCAGGATCGGGATCGTGCAGGCCACACGCGCGTCGCGCAGGTCGCCGTCGCGTCCCTTGAAGAAGTCCACGTCGGTCAGCACCGACAGACAGGTCGCACCATGCTCCTCGTAGCTGCGCGCAAACGCCTCGGGGTTGAAGTTCGGGCTGATCTGGCCCTGGCTCGGGCTGGCCTTCTTGATCTCCGCGATCACCGCAGGGCGCCCGGCGTCGATATCGCGCTGCAGGGCCGCGCGAAAACCACGCGGCGCCGGGGCGGACCCCATCCAGCCGCGCAACTCGCGCAGTGGCCAGTACACCTCGCGTTCCTTCAGCTCCTCGCGCTTGCGCTCCAGGATGCGCTGCAGGATGTCGGGTACTGCGTTGCCTTCACTCATTGTGCTTCCTTGTTTGCCAGTCTTGCGCTGGTCGCTTGCAGGCGCTCCAGCCGTTCGCGCGCCGCGCCGGAATCGATCGCCCGGGCGGCGGCCTTGATCCCCGCTGCGAGTGTGTCCGCCCCGCCGCCGGCGTAGATCGCCGCCCCGGCATTCAGCAGCACGATGTCGCGTGCCGCACCCGCCTGTCCGTCCAGCACGCCGCGCAGCATGCTGGCCGAGGCCTCCACGCTGTCGACCCGCACCGCATCCAGCGCGGTGGTGGTCAGCCCGAAATCCTCCGGACGGATGGTGTATTCGCGGATCTCGCCATCCTGCAGCTCCGCCACCCGGGTCGGCGAGGCGATGCTGATCTCGTCCAGACCATCCTCGGCATGCACCACCAGGACGTGCTCGCTACCGAGCCCCTTCAGGGCCTCGGCCAGCGGGCGCACCCAATCCTGGGAAAACACGCCGAGCACCTGATTCGGCGCCCCGGCGGGGTTGGTCAGCGGCCCCAGCACATTGAACAGCGTACGCACGCCAAGTTCCTTGCGCGGACCGATCGCGTGCTTCATCGCGCCGTGGTGGGCGGGAGCGAACAGGAAGCCAACACCGACCTCGTCGATACAGGTCCCCACCGCCGCCGGCGACAGGCCCAGCGAGATCCCCAGCGATTCCAGCACGTCGGCACTGCCGGATTTCGACGACACCGAGCGATTGCCGTGCTTGGCGACCCGCACGCCGCCCGCCGCCGCCACCAGCGCCGCGGCGGTGGAGATATTGAAGGTGCCCGAGGCATCGCCGCCGGTTCCGCAGGTATCCACCAGCCCGGTACGCGGCACATCCACGCGCGTGGCCAGCGAGCGCATCACGCCGGCAGCCGCGCGGATCTCCTCGATGGTCTCGCCCTTCATGCGCAGGGCCACCAGGAACGCGCCGATCTGGGCATCCGTGGCCTCGCCGGTCATCACCGCCTGCATCACGGCGGTCATGGTCGCCTCGTCCAGGTCGCGGCGCTCGATGAGGGCCGCTATCGCTTGCTGCACGGTCACGGGCTTGCTCCTGCGGAAATTCGAAGCGGCTAGTGTAACGTCCGCGCGGTGCCCGCACGACCACCGCCCGGCGCGACCAGCCAGGCGGCCAGCGCCAGGGCCCAGAGCAGCAACGCCGCGAGGACCAGACGCCCCATGGCATCGTCCAGCCAGTCGACCAGGAACAGCGCCAGCAACGCACTGAAGCCCAGTTGCACGAAGGCCTGCATGGCCGCGGCCATGCCGCGCGCGCCCGGGTAACAATCCAGCGCCAACAGGGTCAGGGACGGCATCGCGGTGGCCAGGGCAAAGCTGTACAGCGCGAATGGCAGGGTGATCGCGACCACCGGACCGTCGGCCAGCACCGCCAGGCCCACCAGCGCCAGCGACAGCCCGGACAGCCCGAGCCCGATGGCCACGGCCCGCTGCGGGCTCACCACCCCGGCCACGCGCCCGGCGACGAAGCCGCCCACCACCAGCCCGGCGACCAGCGGCCCGAACAACCACCAGAAGTCCTGTTCCCCGCCTTGCAGGTGCTCGTAGATGATGGTCGGGGACGCGGCAATGAACAGGAACATCGCCCCGAACATCCCCGCATGGACCGCGACCGGGAACAGGAACGCCGGGTTGTGCAGCGTGCCCAGGTAGCCCCGGATGACCGGACGCGGGTGACTGGAGACGCGGCCGACCGGCGGCAGGGTCTCCGGCATCCAGGCGCGCACCGCCAACAGCAGGAAGACGCCGTAGAGTGTCAGGAAGGCGAACACCGAACGCCAGCCAAACGCCGCCTGCAACCAGCCGCCGATGATCGGCGCGGCGGCCGGCCCGATCGCGAACATCATGGTGACCAGCGCGAACACCCGCCGCGCGTCGGTGGGATCAAAGCGATCGCGGATCAGCGCTCGCCCGACCACCACCCCGGCCGCCGCCGCCAGCCCCTGTCCCATGCGCAACGCCAGCACCTGCCAGTACTCCATCGCGAACACCAGCAGCACCGAGGTCAGCACGTAGGCCAGCAGGGCCCACAACACCACCGGGCGCCGGCCATAGGCATCCGACAGCGGGCCGGCAATCAGGGTGGCCACGGCGAACGCGACCAGATAGGCGGACAGCGTCGCCTGCATCGCCACGCCATCGACGGCCAGGGCCTCGGCCATCGCCGGAAACGAGGGCAGATAGGTATCCAGCGAGAACGGCGCCAGCATGGACAGCGGCGCTACCAGCAGGGCGAAGCGCAGCCGCGTGCGGCGTTCCGTGGCGGCGCCCCTCAAGCGAGGCATGCGCGCCGGAATCGAGAGTGGACACCGGCCGGGCACGACCCGCGAGAGGCCGCCGCGCGAGCGGTGCGAGCCGCAATACCGCCAGCAGGCACGGCCAGGCGAACCCCACCTGCCGTCCAGAACAAGCAGTAAGGGCCGCGTGAAAAGGTGTCTATTGACCTGCGCTTCACGCCGGCTGGGGCAGGCGACTCAGGAAGTTGCCGAGCAGTTCGTGCCCCTGGCGGGTCAGGATGGATTCCGGGTGAAACTGCACGCCCTCGACATCCAGCTCGCGATGACGCAGGCCCATGATCTCGTCGCGCGAGCCGTCTTCGCGCTGGGTCCAGGCGGTGACCTCCAGACATTCCGGGAGGCTTGCGGCCTCGACCACCAGCGAGTGATAACGCGTGGCCTCCAGCGGATTCTCCAGCCCGGCGAACACCCCGACCCCGGTGTGATGCACCGGCGAGGTCTTGCCGTGCATGATCTCGCGCGCCCGCACCACGCGGCCACCGAAGACCTGGCCGATCGCCTGGTGCCCGAGGCAGACCCCGAGGATCGGGATCTCGCCGGCAAAACGCCGGATCACCTCCAGCGACACCCCCGCCTCGTTCGGCGTACAGGGGCCGGGGGAGATCACGATACCGGTGGGGTCGAGCTCCGCAATCTGTTCCGGGGTGATGCAGTCATTGCGGTGCACCACCACCTCCGCCCCCAGCTCGCCCAGGTACTGGACCAGGTTGAAGGTGAACGAGTCGTAGTTGTCGAGCATCAGGATCATGGCGAACGCCCCTGGAGGCCGAAAGAAACGGGCAGACGAATAAAACCGAGGTCATACGCACCCAGGCAGGAACCAAGCATACCCCGGGTCCCGAGTGGTTGCGTCGCAACCGCAATCGCGCTGGCGAAACCGTGCGCCTTCATCGGGGCAGCAACAGCGCCACCAGCAGGGTGCCGTCGGCGGCCTCCAACCGGTGCCCGCCAGGGCTGGGCAGGGTATGCGCCCGTCCGCGCAAGGCCGGGAGACGGTTCATGTCCTGACTGGCGGCATCCACCCACGGATCCGCCAGCCGCACCACCGATACATAGCGGATGGGCGGATGCTCCCGCGTGTTCAGCCACTCCAGGTGCGTCGCATCCGGCGAGCCGCCCTCCGGCCCCCACAGCCCCTCGCGCCGGTGCAGCCCCTGCATTCCGGCGAACGGGGCGTACAGCCCCAGTGGGGAATCGGCCAGCGCATCCGTCACCGAACGCGCCAGCGCAGACCAGCCGCCCCCCGCATGCGGCGCGGAGAAGGTCACCAGGGTGGAGATGGCCGGGTGCGGCTGACGCACCAGCAGCTCGCGCGCCACGACCCCGCCGGTGGAATGCCCGACCAGCACCAGCTCGCGGCCGGGGTGGCGCCGGGTCAGACCATCGACCACCTGGCCGAGCGCCCGCGCCCGTTCCGGTGGAGCCACAGCGGTCGGCAGATCCACGGTATAGAACTGGCGTGCGGCGGGGTCGGGGGCTCGCTCGAAGTGCGCAGCGCCCACGTTTGCACGGGCACGCCCGCCATCAGCATAGCCGGCGGCGTTCAGGGCCGCGGTGAACCCGGCCTGGCGAAAACCGTCACCGCGATCCCAGCCCCCGGGTACCAGCACCACGATCTGCGCCGCCGCCAGCCCCGGCAACAGCCAGAGCCCGAGCACCACCAGCAACAGGATGCGAAGGCCACCGCACCGCATGACCGGCCCTCAGTCGCGGTGGCGCCGGGGCCCCAGACCGCCCAGGGCAGTCTCGGCCGCACGCACCACCGCGCGCCCCTTGTTCAGGGTCTCCTGCCACTCGTTTTCCGGCACCGAGTCGTGGACCACACCGGCCCCGGCCTGGATGTGCAACTCGCCATCGTGCAGCACGGCGGTGCGGATCGCGATCGCGGTGTCCATATTGCCCGACCACGAGAGGTACCCCACCGCACCGGAGTAGGGCCCGCGCTTGACCGGTTCCAGCTCGTCGATAATCTCCAACGCGCGGATCTTCGGTGCCCCCGAGACGGTCCCGGCCGGGAAGGTCGCGCGCAGGACATCCATCGGCGAGTGGCCCGGGGCCAGCCGCCCCTCCACGTTGGAGACGATGTGCATCACATGCGAGTAGCGCTCGATACTCATGGTGTCAGTCACCTCCACCGAGCCGATCTCGCAGACCCGGCCGACGTCGTTGCGCCCCAGATCGATCAGCATCAGGTGCTCGGCACGCTCCTTTGGGTCCGCCAGCAGTTCGGCCTCCAGCGCGCGATCTTCCGCCTCGGTACGCCCACGCGGGCGGGTGCCGGCGATCGGACGCACGGTCACGCAGTCGTCCTCTAGGCGCACCAGGATCTCCGGCGACGCACCGACCACGTGGTGATCGTCCAGGTCGAGGTAGTACATGTAGGGCGACGGGTTCAGCGCCCGCAGGGCACGGTAGAGGTTCAGCGGCGGTGCGGAGAACGGCACGCTCATGCGCTGTGCCAGCACCACCTGCATCACGTCGCCGTCCATGATGTATTCCTGCGCCCGGGCGACCGCGGCCTGATAGCCCTCGGCCGACCAGCCGGACACATACTCCGGCACCGCGTGTGGATGCGGCGGATCCTCCGGCGGTACCAGCGGCTCGCCCAGGCGGGCCTCCAGCTCGTCCAGGCGGGCAGCGGCCACGGCCTGGCCACCGGCCTGGGTCGTATCCGCGTGTACCACCAGGTACAGCCGCCCGGAGAGGTTGTCGTAGACCACGACCTCCTCGGAGACCATCAGCAGGATATCCGGCAACCCCAGGGCATCCGGCTTCTCCGGCCCCTCCAGGCGCGGCTCGATCAGGCGCACGGTCTCGAACCCGAAATAGCCGACCAGGCCACCGGTGAAGCGTGGAAGTCCCGGCAGCTCCGCGGCCTTGAAGCGCGCCTGATAGGCCTCGATCCAGGCCAGCGGGTCCGTCTCGGTGGTCTGCTCCACCACCGCACCGTCGGTCTCCACGGTGATGTCGTGGCCATGCACGCGCACCAGGGTGCGCGCCGGCAGGCCGATGAAGGAATACCGCCCCCAGCGCTCCCCGCCCTGCACGGACTCGAACAGATAGGAATACGGCCGGTTGGCCAGCTTGAGGAAGATGGACAGCGGGGTCTCGAGATCCGCCAGGACCTCGCGCACCAGCGGGATGCGGTTATAGCCCTCGCGGGCCAGCTGATCGAACTGTTCGGGGGTCATCACAACGGTTCCTGACAAGGGGGATGGATGGCGTGGCGGTTCATTCGCCGTCTCGCCATCGCCCCATTGTCCGGTCCGTTGCCGACATCACGGATCACGCCGCCCGGGCGGGCAGCAGGTCTGGCAGCTCGTCCAGCCGATCGAGCACCGCGTCCGGGCGCTCGTCGCGGATATCCTTGCCGTGGTTGTAGCCGTAGGTCATGCAGACGATCTGGAAGCCAGCGGCACGGGCGGCCTTCACGTCGCTCTTGGAGTCCCCGACCATCAAAGCCTCGGACGGGTCCACGCCGAGCTTGTCGGCCGCGTGCAGCAGCGGGGCCGGATCCGGCTTCTTCTGCGGCAGGGCGTCGCCGGCGACCACGATCTCGAAGTCGTCGAGGATGCCCTTCTCGCGCAGCAGCGGCACGGTGAAGCGCTCGGCCTTGTTGGTCACGCAGCCCAGGCGGTAGCCCGCGGCCTTGAGCTGGTCCAGCCCCTCGCGCACGCCCGGGTAAAGCGGCGAACGCCCGGCGGTGTTCTCCTGGTAGATACGCATGAACACGGGCAGCGCACGTGCGAACTGCTCCGCGTCCGGCTCGCCGTCGAGGTCGTTGACCAGCGCACGCTTAACCAGCCGTTCCACGCCGTTGCCGACCCAGTTGCGCACGGCCGGCTCGCCGCGTTCGGGCAGGCCCAGCTCGCGCATCATCGCATCCACGCTAAAGGCCAGGTCCGGCACGCTGTCAATCAGCGTGCCGTCCAGGTCGATCAGGATCATGCGGGGGCGTTTCAGGGACATCCCGGTCTCCGGTAACCGTCGATTCAGGCCTTGGCCAGCTCGTCGCGCATCTGCTGGATGATGCTGTCGTAGCGGTTCGGGTCGGTGTCGCTGCCGGCGCCGAAGATCGCGGACCCGGCCACAAAGGTATCGGCACCGGCGGCCTTGATCTCGCGGATATTGTCGGCCTTCACGCCACCGTCGATCTCGAGGCGGATATCACGCCCGGAGTCGTCGATCATCTTGCGCGCGGCGCGCAGCTTGTCCAGCGTATTCGGGATGAACTTCTGGCCACCAAAGCCCGGGTTCACCGACATCAGCAGGATCATGTCGACCTTGTCCATCACGTACTCGAGATAGGACAGCGGGGTTGCCGGATTGAACACCAGCCCGGCCTTGCAGCCCTCGGCGTGGATCAGCTGCAGGGTGCGGTCGATGTGATCGGAGGCCTCCGGATGGAAGGTGATGTAACTGGCACCGGCCTGGGCGAAGTCCGGGATGATGCGATCCACCGGCTTGACCATCAGGTGCACGTCGATCGGCGCGGTCACGCCGTGCTTGCGCAGGGCATCACAGACCAGCGGGCCGATGGTCAGGTTGGGCACGTAGTGGTTGTCCATCACGTCGAAGTGCACGGTGTCGGCACCGGCCGCCAGGACGTTGTCGACTTCCTCGCCCAGGCGGGCGAAGTCGGCGGAGAGGATGGACGGAGCGATGAAATCGGGTTGTGCCATGGAAAGCCTCGCAGGGATCGCTGGTGAAGCAGGGCCGACCGTCGACCGTGCTCTCGGAATCGCCGAACTTTACCGGATGCCGGGATGCCAGGCAAAAGCCAGTGGTCGCAGCGGGCGGCACTCCAACGCCAACGGGCCGGGGAAACCCCCGGCCCGTTGGCTGGCTTCGCTTGCCTCTACCAAGGCGCCCGGATCAGTTGAACTCGGTCGCGATGTAGTTGGACAGGTTGGCGATGTCGTCGTCGCTCAGGCCCTGGGCCTGCGGACGCATCAGCGCGGTATGATCACCGACCTCCTCGCCGGCGCGATAGCGCTCCAGCAGGCTGGCCACGGTTTCCGCGTCCTGGCCGACCAGCGCCGGGAAGATCGCCTGCCCCTTGCCCTGGGCACCGTGACAGCTGGCACAGGTGTTCTGGTACTTGGACTGACCCGCCTGGATATCGGCGGCCTGGGCCGCACTGGACAGCATCAGGACACTGCCGGCAATACCGGCCAGCACGAACAGCTTGGTTTTCATTATTGTAGTCTCCTCGTTCAAGTTCCCGGGCGGGGTCGTCGCCCCGTCTTGATGCAAACGTTAGCAGGGCTTTCCTGAATGGTGCATTAACATAGAACCAAACAGGGACATAACCACAGGCCGCTCCATGGAGCCATTCGATCGGTCGGAGAATGCGGGCCGGAGCCTTCCTAGTGTCCTTTAACAATAGTTCATTATATAATATAGGCCATGGGTTGATCTCCGTTTGAGAGGGGGCGTAATGGCTCAACGTGGTCGCAAACCGATCAAGCTGGACCTGTCGGATTCTGAGCGTGCCGAGCTGCAGCAGTGGGTACGGCGCCGCAAAACGCCAGCGGCCGAGAAGCAACGCGCGGAGCTGATCCTGGACAGTTCCGAAGGCCTTCCCGGGCGTGAAATCGCGACCCGGCACAAGGTGTCGATGCAAACGGTTTCCAAATGGCGAAGGCGTTTTGAGCACTATCG
>NZ_KB898912.1:0-25358 GCF_000377925.1 Thioalkalivibrio sp. AKL12 | reverse complement strand
GGGCGTGTTTCTTGGGTACTTCTTTGCACGAGCAAAGAAGTACCTCGCGGCGCGCTGGCGAGTCAGCGCCAGGCGGTATGTGGACCGAAGCCACCGTAAACACCAGAGGACGAACCAGGGCCAGCCACCACGAGGCAGGCGGCCGGGCGAAGGCACCAGAAGGCCGGAGCAGCTCCGCCGCCGGTCGACGGAATCAGGCGTTGGCGCGCCAGCGGCAGGTGCCGCCGGCCGCCTCGTCCAGCGTCTGCAGCAGCGCCTCGTGCGCCGCCTGCTCCTCGGGCGTCGGCTCGATCACCGGCAGCGGCTTGCCCGAGCGACGCGCCTTGACCGGGCCGGCCGCGGCATCGCCGTCGCCTCCGGAATCCAGGGTCAGCGCCACCTGCCCGCCGGTCATCGCCAGATAGACATCCGCGAGCAGCTCGGCATCGAGCAGCGCCCCGTGCAGGGTGCGCCCGGAGCCGTCCACCTCGTAGCGCTTGCACAGGGCATCCAGGGAATTGCGCGCCCCCGGGTGCATACGCCGCGCCATCACCAGCGAATCCAGCACGGTGCTGACCTCGGCCACCTCGGACGCCGGCGCCACATCGCCCAACAGGCGCAGCTCGTTGTTGATGAAGCCGACATCGAAGGGCGCGTTGTGAATGATCAGTTCGGCCCCACGAATGAAGTCGACAAAGTCATCGACGACATCGGCAAATCGAGGCTTGTCGGCCAGAAACTCGTTGGTGATCCCGTGCACCGCGATCGCGCCGGCGTCGATCTCGCGATCCGGTTGCAGAAACTCGTGCAGCTTGCGCCCGGTGGGGCGGCGGTTGTCCAGCTCCAGGCAGCCGATCTCGATAATGCGGTGGCCGTCGGAGGGGTCCAGGCCCGTGGTCTCGGTATCCAGCACGATCTGGCGCATCGTGGTTTCCTTCAATTCTCGATCGGTTCGCCGGCCAGCAGGGCATCAATGCCCGCATTGGCCAGTTCGTCGGCGCGCTCGTTCTCCGGGTGACCGCTGTGGCCCCGTACCCAGTACCACTCGATATCGTGGCGCTGGGCCTGTGCATCCAGTTCCTCCCAGAGATCACGGTTTTTCACCGGGGAGCCGCTGGCGGACTTCCAGTTGCGCCGCTTCCAGCCCGGCATCCACTCGGTCACGCCCTGCTTCACGTACTTGGAATCCGTGACCAGCTCCACCTTGCAGGGGCGCTTCAGGGTCTCCAGCGCGCGGATGGCCGCGGTCATCTCCATGCGGTTATTGGTCGTCTCGGCCTCGGCCCCGTAGAGCTCGCGCTCGCGCCCGTCGAAGCGCAGGATCGCACCCCAGCCGCCCGGCCCGGGGTTTCCACGGCAGGCCCCGTCGGTATAGATGTACACGCGTTCGTCAGCCATGCGTTCGGCGGGCTCCAGAATGAGAGGAGCGCGAGGATACCAGCCCCGGACGCATCGCGGGGTTGGGCATGGCGAAGCGGAAACGCGGCTCCGGACGCAGGGGCATGTTCACCCGCTTGTGGGCCACGGTCAGGATCATGCTGGCCAGCGGCGGCAGACCGCGCAGGGTCCAGGCATCCATGGTGGCCAGGCGTTTCTGCCAGGCGGCGGGCAGCCCCGGTGGGAGCAGGCTCAGGCTCCACTGATCCAGCACCTCGAGATCCGCCGCCTCCAGCAACTCGCGATATTGGCGCCGCCGCAGGCCTTCGGGCAGAGGCGAGGCGCGCACCCCGTTGCGCCCACCGCGCTGCAGGCGGTTGCCTTCCAGCAGAAACACCCGTCCCTCGGGCTCCAGCACCCGGGCTGCCTCGGCCACCACCGCCGCCGGTTGCTCGCTCTGGGCGCAGGGATGGGCGAGCACGATGCGCCCGGCACAGGCGGACTCCAGCGGCCAGGCCTCGGGGTCCATGCGCAGCGCCGGGCGCGCCGAGGCGATCCGGATCAGCGGGGCCTGCAGGGCATCGCTGTCCTCCAGGATCGGCACCGGCGCCAGCTCCACCGCCAGCCCCCCGGGGCCCGGATCGCCATAGCGCCGAATGCGTTCCAGAAAGCGCTCGCGGACCCTCCGCCCCTGCGGCTGGGCATACCAGTGCGCCAACCAAGTCAGGAATGGGTCTTGGTGATCCCCCATCTCTGGTTTATCCTCCAGCGCCATGACACCACGCCTCCGCACACGACTGACCACCGCCCTGATTCTCGGCCTGACGGCGATCTTCGCCTCTGCCTGTAGCCTACACGACTCCGAGCGCACGCTGGACACCTCGGCGGCTGATCGGCCGATCGTGGAACCGCGCACGACCGAGGACGTGCAGGCCGCGATGGAACGCCAGCAGCGCGACGCCGCGCAACGTGCCGCCGAGACCGACGACCTGTGGGAGCGCGCGCGCCTGGGCTTCGGCTTCAACGACGCGCTGGACCACGAGCGCGTGGATCGCTATATCAGGCACTACCGTGACCATCCACGGATCATCGAGTACAGCACCCGGCGCGCGGAGCCGTTCGCCTACTTCATCCTGTCCGAGATCGAGGCGCGCGACATGCCCGCCGAGCTCCTGCTGCTACCGATCGTGGAGAGCGGCTTCGTCGCCCAGGCGACCTCGCGCAGCCGCGCGGCGGGGATCTGGCAGTTCATGCCGGCCACCGGCGACTATTTCGATCTGTCGCGCGATCACTGGTACGACGGCCGCCGCGACGTCTACAAATCCACCCTCGCCGCGCTGGACTACCTCCAGGCGCTGCATCGACGCTTCGACGACTGGTACCTGGCCCTGGCCGCTTACAACTACGGCCAGGGCAACATCCAGCGCGCGATCGACCGCAATGCCGCCCGCGGCGAGCCCACTGACTACTGGAGCCTGGACCTGCCGTCCGAGCCGACCGCGTACATCCCGCGACTGCTGGCCCTGCGCCACCTGTTCCTGGACCCCGATGCCCACAACATCGCCATCGCGCCCATCGCCAACGAACCCGCGCTGGAGATGATCGAACCCGGCCAGCAGGCGGATTTCTCGCTAATCGCGGAGCTCGCCGACCTGGATACCGAGACCCTCAAACAGCTCAACCCCGGCTACCACCGCCATGCCACCCACCCCGGCGGCGCCCAGCACCTGTTCGTCCCGCGCGAGGCGCTGCCCACCCTCGAGGCGGCACTGGAGACCCGCAACGATGAACCGCTGCTCCGGTTCCGCGAATACACCGTGCGCTCGGGCGACAACCTCGGCCAGATTGCCCAGCGCGCCGGCACCCGCGTCGCCGTGCTGCGCGACATGAACAACCTCGACGACGACATGATCCGCGCCGGTCAGACCCTGCGCCTGCCGGCCTCCGCCCCGAGCGAAGAGGCTCCGCTGCAGGTGGCCGGCGACAACGGCCAGTTAGCGGAGGACTATCAGGTGCAGGCTGGCGACAGCCTGTGGCACATCAGCCAGCGCACCGGCATGTCCATCGGCGCCCTGCGCGCCGCCAACGACCTGGACCCGGACGCGATCCTCCGCCCGGGCGACACCCTGAAGGTGGTGCGCGCCGATCCCGACCGTGGGCCCGACGGCCAGCGCGTCGAGTACGAGGTCCGCCCCGGCGACTCGCTGTCGACCATCGCTCGCCGCCACCAGGTCAGCATCGGCGACCTGCGGCGCTGGAACGGGCTGAACGGCGACGGCATCCGAGCCGGAGAGACCCTGACCCTGTACCTGGCCAGCGCCGATGGAGAGACGATCGCCCAGAGCGACGCCTGAACCGCGACGACATCGACGCCACGAAAAAGGCCCCGGTTGAACCCGGGGCCTTTTTCGTGCGCAAGCGAGCCGCGGCCGGCTTCAGTGGTCGGCGGCCGCCGCCCCCGGTGCTTCCGATTGCAGGCGGACGGTTTCGGGGTCCAGCCCGGCCGCGCGGAAGAGCTGCTCGAAACGCCGTTTCGGCACATGCAGGCGCAACTGGATCGACCCGTCCGGCGTGGTCTGCTCGGCCTCCACGGCCTTCTCCTCGTAGAGCTGGGCGCGCAGGCGCCCGGCCGAGGCCGGGAGCTCGACCCAGCCCTGGGTCATGGACTCGGTGAAGGTCTCGGCCAGGCGCTGCTCCAGGCGCTCCACACCCTCGCCGGTATGCGCCGACAGCCAGAAGGCATCGTCCGCCATGCCGAAACGGTCGTCCGGGTCCTCGGCCGGGTTCTCCAGCTGGTCGATCTTGTTGTACACCCGCCAGCAGGGGACGTCCTCGGCACCGATCTCCTCGAGCACCTCCTCGACCTGCCGGATGCGCGCCTCGCGCTCCGGGTCGGCGGCGTCGATCACGTGCAGCAGTAGCGCCGCCTCGCGGGTCTCGGTCAGGGTCGCCTTGAACGCGGCGACCAGCTCGTGCGGCAGGTCGCGCACGAAGCCGACGGTGTCGGCCAGGATCAGCGACTGGTGCGGGGCCAGGTCCAGACGGCGCAGGGTCGGGTCCAGAGTCGCGAACAGCTGATCCGCCTGGTAGACGTCGGAATGCGTGAGGCGATTGAACAGGGTCGACTTGCCGGCGTTGGTGTAGCCCACCAGCGAGACCGTGGGGATCTCGTTGCGCAGGCGCGCCTGACGGCCCTGTTCGCGGGTGCGTTCGACCTTCTCCAGACGCCGCTCGATGTGCTTGATGCGCCCGGCCAGCAGGCGGCGGTCGGTCTCCAGCTGGGTTTCCCCCGGACCGCGCAGGCCGATCCCGCCCTTTTGCCGCTCGAGGTGGGTCCAGCCACGCACCAGGCGCGTGGACATATGGCGCAACTGGGCCAGCTCCACCTGCAGCTTGCCCTCGTGGGAGCGGGCGCGCTGGGCGAAGATATCGAGGATCAAGCCGGAGCGATCCAGCACCCGGGCCTTCAGGTGGGCCTCGAGGTTGCGTTCCTGGCTGGGCGACAGGGCGTGATTGAAGATCACCACGTCGGCACCCGACGCCTCCACCGCATCGCGGATCTCGTCGGCCTTGCCGGCACCGACGAACAGCTTGGGGTGCGGCCGGTCGCGCGAGCCGCGCACCACCGCCATGATCTCGGCCCCGGCGGAGCGCACGAGCTCGTCGAATTCCTGGACCTGGGCCTCGATATCGGGGTTGTCCCCGACATTCAGCGCGACCAGGACCGCACCATTGCCGACGCGCTCGTCGCCGGCACTCTCCGGACGCTCAAACAAGCCAGGGAGCCGCTGATTGTTGGACACGTTCGCGTTGGTGTCCCCTGTTTTCCGAAACAAGGCGCGGTGCGCAGCCGGTAGTGGTTCTACCGGCAAGGGCCGCAACGCAGGATCGGGGAACAGGGGACACCAACCCCGAAGGGGCTCGGCCGCTTTTGGGCACGCACAGCGTTGCGGCTCCCTTGTGCAGAGTGACTGCACGGCAGTCGCCGCGCCTTGTTCGCACACAAAAGCGACTCGAGCGCGAACGTGCCCAATAATCAGCGGCTCCCTCGGGGAGACCTCCACTCATGTTCAGGACTCGGCCTCGGCGGAGGCGGGGGCCGCTGCCTCGCCCTCGAGATTCATGTTCACCTGACGGGCCGGCACGATCGTGGAGATGGCGTGCTTGTACACCATCTGCGAGACCGTACTGCGCAGCAGCACCACGAACTGGTCGAAGGATTCGATCTGCCCCTGCAGCTTGATCCCGTTCACCAGGTAGATGGAGACCGGGATCCGGTCCCGACGCAGCGCATTCAGGAAGGGTTCCTGCAACATTTGCCCTTTGGCCATCGGTGCGTTCCTTGATCGTTATTATTGGTTCGCGACCCGCGCCGGCGGCTCGAGGTCGGCCCGCCGCACGGTCAGGTTGAAGCGTAGCATACCGGCTTCGCGGCGCCGCTCCAGGCGTACACCGGGCGTTATTCGGACGTCGCCGCTGCGGGGGCCGCTATCCGTGCAGCCTGGATGGCCCGCAAAGCCTGCGACAAATCCGCGTCCTCGGCGTTCAACCGGGCATGCAGGGGGAAGCGCCGCAGCCCGGTGAGCTGGCGTTTTGCGAGCTGGCGGGTCGCGGCGATGGCCCGCTCGCGAAAGGTCGCAAAGTCGCATTCGCCGGCCAGCCACTGCCAGCCCTGGCGATACCCCACCGCCCGCTGCGACGGGTGCTCCGCGGTCAGGCCGGGGCGACGGGTCAGGGTCATCAGTTCGTCGACGAAGCCGGCCTCCAACATCGCATCGAAGCGGTCGGCGATGCGGATGCGCAGGCGCTCGCGATCCGCCGGCCACAGGGCCAGCGACACCCAGCCCGCCGGGACCGTCGCGGCCGCGCCACTCTGGAAGCCCGACAATGGCTGGCCACTGGCCGCGTACACCTCCAGGGCGCGCAGGATGCGTTGCGGGTCGTTCGGGTGGATGCGCGCGGCGGCCTCGGGGTCCACGGTGGCCAGCTCGGCATGGAGGGCCACGGCACCCTCGTGTTCCAGACGGGCACGCACGGACTCGCGGACCGCATCCGGGACCGGCGGGATCGGATCGAAGCCGTCCAGCAGGGCGCGCAGGTAGAGCAGCGTGCCGCCCGCCAGCAGGGCGACCCGGCCGCGGGCATGAATGGCATCGATCGCGGCGCGGGCATCGCGGGCAAAGTCGGAGGCGTTGTAGGTGTCCTCCGGGTCGCGGATATCCAGCAGGTGATGCGGGGCGCGGGCACGCTCGGCGGCGTCCGGCTTGGCGGTGCCGATATCCATGCCGCGATAGACCAGCGCGGAATCCACGCTGACGATCTCCGCGTCCAGGGCCTCGGCCAGCGCCAGCGACAGCGCGGTCTTGCCGCTCGCGGTGGGACCGGCCAGCAGGATGACCGGCGGCCGGCCCCCATCCAGTCCGGCCATCAGCGTCCTCGCAGGAACAGCCGGTCCAGCGCCGAGTGGTCCAGCTCCACCCAGGTCGGGCGCCCGTGGTTGCACTGGCCGGAGCGCTCGGTGGCCTCCATGTCGCGCAGTAACTGGTTCATCTCGGGCAGGGTCAGGCGCCGCCCCGAACGCACGGAACCGTGGCAGGCGATCGTTCCCAGTACCGCGTTCATCGCCCCCTCGGCCCGATGGCTGTAGCCGTCGGCCGCGAGGTCCGCCAGGACATCGCGCACGAGCTGCGCGGTGTCCTGGCCGCGCAGCAGCGCGGGCGCCGCGCGCAGAGTCAGCGTCTCGGGGCCGGCGCGGTCGAGCTCGAAGCCGAGTTCCCCAAGCAGGTCCGCGCGTTCCTCGGCCAGTTCGGCCTCGGCCGGGGTGACGTCCAGGGTCTCCGGCACCAGCAGCGGCTGCGAGGTCACCCGTGCCCCCTCCCATTCGCGCTTGAGACGTTCATAGGTGATGCGCTCGTGGGCCGCGTGCATGTCCACCACGATCAGGCCGCGGGGGCTCTCGGCCAGGATGAAGGTCTCGGCTACCTGCCCCAGGGCAAACCCCAGGGGCGGCATGCCGTCCGGGTCCGCTGCGGGCGCACCGGACGTGGCGGATGGCATCGGGGTGTCATAAGCGGCGGGCCGCGCCTCGGCCACCGCAGACGTCCCGCGGAACTCGGCCCAGGCCGCACCAAAGCCTGGATCGCGCCCGACCGGCTCAAGTCGCGGTTCGCGAGGGGGCGCGTACCCACCGCCCGCACCCGGCACACCCAGCCCGGACAGCGGGCGATCCGCCTGCGCCGGCATGGGCATGGGGCGACCGGCGGGGGCCGGCGCACCCATGTCGGGTACCGCCGCGGCATGCCCGGAATCCCCCGGACGCAACGCGGCAAGCGCCTTGTGCAGGCTGTGGAAGATGAAGTCGTGAACCATGCGCGACTCGCGAAAGCGCACTTCCTGTTTGGTCGGGTGCGCGTTCACATCCACCTGGGTCGGATCCAGTTCCAGGTCCAGCACGAACATCGGATGCCGCCCGTGGTAGAGCACGTCCTGATAGGCCTTGCGCACGGCCGCGGCCAGCACGCGGTCGCGGATCGCGCGGCCGTTGACGAAGAAGAACTGCTGATCGGGCTGGGCGCGCGACTGGGTCGGCGAGCCCAGCCAGCCGGACAGCGCCAGCCCGGCGCGCTGTTCGTCCACCGGGGTCGCATGCTCCAGGAAGGCATCACCCAGCAGCGCCCGCACCCGTTCGCCGGGGTCGTCGGCCGCCGGCAGGTCCAGGGTGACGCGGTCATTGTGGCGCAGGCTGAAGGCGACCTCGGGACAGGCAGCCGCCTGGGTGCGGATGACGTTCTCGCAGTGGTTGTATTCGGTGCGTTCGGTACGCACGAACTTGCGCCGCGCCGGGACGTTGAAGAACAGGTCGCGGACCTCGACGGTCGTGCCCACCGGATGTGACGCCGGGGCGGCCTCGCGGAAGACATCGGAGCCGTCCCCGGTCAGGCGCCAGCCGTTGCGCTCGTCCGCCACCATGGAGGTCAGCGACAGCCGCGAGACGGAGGCGATCGAGGGCAGGGCCTCGCCGCGAAAGCCCAGCGTATGCAACGCCTCAAGGTCGTCCATGCAGGCAATCTTGCTGGTGGCATGGCGCGACAGGGCCAGCGGCATCTCGTCGCGATAGATCCCGCTGCCGTTGTCGCTGATCTGGATCAGGCGGACGCCGCCCTGCTCCAGGCGCACATCCACCCGCGTCGCCCCGGCATCCAGGGCGTTCTCCAGCAGTTCCTTGACCACCGAGGCCGGGCGCTCGATCACCTCGCCGGCGGCGATCTGATTGATCAGTTGTTCGGAGAGCTTTGCGATCGCCACGCGCGACACCTGGGAGAGACGAGAACCGGGTGCCTAGCCTAACCGGGGCAGCGCCGGAGTGCCTAGCCGGCGGCCGAACAACGCCTGCAAGACGTGACGGGCTGCCCGGAGGTTCCGGGCTCAGGAGTCGCGGGGGATACGCAGGACCTGGCCGGCGTAAATGCGATCGTCGCGGACATCGTTGGCCGAACGCAGGTCCGCCAGCGACAAGCGATAGCGATCGGCAATCCCGGAGAGGGTCTCGCCCGGGCGGATGATGTGCTGGTCGGGCTGGCCGTCGGCGATCAGCGTGCCCGGACGGGCATGGGTGGAGAAGTACGACCGCAGCCCGGTCAGCAGGGCGTCCGCCAGCGAGTTCTGGAAGGTCGTGCTGCGCAGCTTGCGCTCCTCGGAGGGATTGGAGATGAAGGCCGCCTCGACCAGGACCGACGGCACATCCGGCGAGCGCAGGACCGCGAAGTTCGCGCGCTCCACCTCCGGCTTGCGCACCTTGCCCACCCGGTGGAGCTCCGCGATCATCCGCTCGGCCAGGGTGTTGCTGGCCTCCAGGCTCCCGCTCTGGGCCAGGTCCAGCAGCACGTTGGTCAGGGAGTCGTCCTTGCCGTTGATCGGCACCCCGCCCAGGCTCAGATCCGCCTGGTTCTCGCGCTGGGCCAGGAAGCGCGCCGCCTCGCTGGAGGCCCCGCGCTCGGACAACATGTAGACCGACGAACCCTGCACGTTGCGATTGGCGATCGCGTCGGCGTGGATGGACACGAAGATATCGGCGTCCGCCTTGCGCGCCCGTTCGATGCGCTCGCGCAGGGGCAGGAAATAGTCTCCACTGCGGGTCATCACGGCCTTCATGCCGTGCTCGCTGTTCACGCGTTCGGCCAGACGCTTCGAGATCTGCAGGACCACGTCCTTCTCGCGGGTGCCGGCGGGGCCGATGGCACCCGGATCATGCCCACCATGACCGGCATCGATGGCGACCACGACATCGCGCAGGTCCTCCTGCGAGCGCCCACGGCGGGAGCCGTTGTTCTCCGCCGAGCGCGGCGCGGCGGGTGCCTCGCCGCTGGTCAGATCCAGGACCAGGCGGTGCGGCGCACCCTGTGCCGGCATCAGCACGAAACTGCTCGGCTCCACCGGCTTGCGCAGGTCGAACACCACGCGCAGATCGGAGCCATTGCGTGCGGCATGGCGCACGGCCCTGATCGCCGAGCGCGGGTTATCGCTGATGGTCAGGTCTTCCACGGCCCGCGCGTTCTCCAGATCGACCACCAGGCGGTCGGGAGACTGCAGGTGGAACATGGAGTATTCCGCCTCACCGTCCATGTCGAAGACCAGACGGGTGGTTCCGCCATCCACGGACATACGCACGCGCCGGACGTCCGTGCGAGCCAGGGCCGGCAAAGGCATCCCGACCAGCCCGAGGGCAGTCATGGCGCGCAGCAGCTGGCGGCGGCGCAGATCCGGCGATGTTGATTGGCCCACGGCGTTTCCCTTTGTAATCAGGGGTTCTGACTACATTGTGGACGCTTTTTCTGGAAAAGCAATAGCGATTTTCTTTCTTTATGAGCGAGATATCGCGCATTGTGCGCGTGGCGGGCCAACTCCGGGGCAGCCCCGGCGTGTCACCCTGTCACGATCTCCTGGTCCCGAAGCACCCGGTGGTAGGCCGCCGCCAGCGGCCCCTCCAGCCACAGCTCCCGACCTTCGGCTGTGCCCTCGCGATGCGCCAGGCGCACCACCAGATCCGGCGCCGGCAGCCAGCCCACACCGCGCTCCGGCCACTCCACCAGCCACAGGACATCGCCCCCGAAGGCCTCGCGCACCCCCAGGTACTCGAGTTCTTCGGGATCACCCAGGCGATAAAGGTCGAAGTGCAGGACCTCGCGCCCCGCCAGCTCATACGGCTCCACCAGGGTGTAGGTCGGACTGCGGACCGCGCCTTCATGCCCGAGCCGGCGCAGCAGACCCCGAACCCAAGTGGTCTTGCCGACACCCAAATCACCCTCCAGGAACACGATATGCGGGGCGTCGAGCGCCACCAGCGCGGCCCCGGCCGCCTCGGTCGCCTCCAGGTGCGGGAGGACCAGAGGGGCCGCTGCCACCGTCATGCCCCACCCCCGGACGCGGCCGGCAGGGCTTCGGCCAGATCCCCGGCCAGCATCCCGCGCGCCCCGCCCAGGCGGTCACGCGCGATGCAGGCTGCGGCGCAGTGCCAGGCGGCCCCGATCTCCGCGGCGCTGCGCGCATCCGCGCCCTGCCCGCGCAGCGCGGCGATGATGCCGGTCAGCACGTCCCCGCTGCCGGCGGTGGCCATACCCGGGTGGCCGCCGGTGACACAGGCCAGCGGCTCCGCACCCGAACTGGCGACCAGCGTGCCCGCCCCCTTCAACAACACCACTCCACCCAGGCGCGCGGCCAGCGCCCGCACCTGCCCGGGGCGATCGGCCTCGATAGTGGCCACGTCCTGCCCCTGCAGACGGGCGGCCTCGCCTGGGTGCGGGGTCAGCACCCAGTCCTCGCCCCGGCGCGGGGCCTCGGCCAGCAGGTTCAGGGCATCGGCATCCACCACCCGGGGCAGGTCGGCATCCGCCACCGCCAGCCACAGGCCACGACCCCAGGCGTCCTGTCCCAATCCCGGTCCCACCGCGACGACATCGACGCGACGCATCAGGGCCTGCAACTCGCTGGCGTCCGCCACGCCACGCACCATCAACTCGGGTCGCTCCAGGTTCGCCCAGGCCGCATGCTCGGGGTGCGTGGCCAGGGTCACACGGCCGGCCCCGGCGCGCAGGGCGGCCGTCGCCGCCAGCCGCGCGGCCCCCGAGTAGCCGGGCGCGCCGCCCACGATCAGCACATGCCCACAGTCGCCCTTGTGCGCCCCCGGGCGCCGTACCGGCAGACGCTGCCGCCAGTCCTCTGGCCCGACCCGACGCGCAACCGGCGCGATGCCATGGGCCACCGAGGCAGGGAGATCGAGCGGGGCCACCTCCACCTGGCCGACCCGGTCGACCGCGGCCCCGGTATGCAGGCCCAGCTTGTCGGCGATCATGGTCAGGGTGTGATTCGCCCTGACCGCCTCCCCCAGGACCCGGCCGCGATCGATATCCACGCCCGAGGGCACATCGGCCGCCAGCACCTGCCGCCCACTCGCGTTCAACGACTCGATCACCGCGCCGTAGGCATCGGTCAGCGGCCGCTCCAAGCCGATCCCGAACAGGCAATCCACCCACAGGTCCGCGGCCGCCGGGTCGAAACTTTCCAGGGCATGGACCTCGCCGCCGCCCTCCTGCCAGCGCCGATGGGCCTGGCGACCATCGGACTCGGGGCGCGCCCGCGAGGGGCCGCCATGGACCCGCACCTCCAGCCCGGCCTCGGCCGCCAGCCGGGCAAGCACGTAGCCGTCTCCGCCGTTGTTGCCGGGCCCGCACAGGATCCCGATGCGGCGGGCCTGCGGCCAGTCGCGGCGCACCACCGCCAGCAGGGCCTGACCGGCACGCTCCATCAGCTCGCCCGGCGCCATCCCCGGCAGGGCCAGGCCGGCGGCATCCAGGGCCCGCATGCCCGCGTTATCGAACAGTGCGCTGGTCAATGCTTGTGGGTCGGGTTCATGATTCACGCCATCACCTCCGTCGCGGAAGCCGAAATCGTGCCTCAGCGCCTCGATCCACGCCAATCCACCGAGCTTGCCGAACGCATCCGCGACTGGGGACGCGAGCTCGGCTTCCAGGCCGTGCGCATCGCCCCCGCCGAGGTGCCCGAGGCGGATCGCCGGCATCTGGACGACTGGCTGGCCCAGGGCTCGCACGGCAACATGGACTGGATGGCCGACCGCGCCCCCCTGCGCCACGCCCCGGATGCCCTGGTGCCCGGCGTGCAGCGCATCATCAGCGTGCGCATGGACTACTTCCCGCCGGCCACCCGGCGCCCGGCGATCCAGCTGGCCGAACGCGATCACGCCTATGTCTCGCGCTATGCCCTGGGCCGCGACTACCACAAGCTGCTGCGCAAGCGCCTGACCACCCTCGCGCGCCGGATCGAGGCGGAGGTCGGGCCGTTCGGCTATCGCGCCTTCACCGATAGCGCGCCAATCCTGGAAAAGGCCCTGGCCGCCCGCGCCGGGCTGGGCTGGATTGGCAAGAACACCAATCTGCTGGCGCGCGAGAGCGGCTCCTGGTTCTTTCTCGGGGAGCTGTTTACCGACCTGCCACTGCCACTGGACGAACCCGTGGACGAGCACTGCGGCCAGTGCACCGCCTGTCTCGATGTCTGCCCGACCCGGGCCTTCCGCGGGCCATACGACCTGGACGCCCGCCGCTGCATCTCCTACCTGACCATCGAACTGAAGGGTGCGATCCCCGAGGACCTGCGCCCGCTGATCGGCAACCGCATCTACGGCTGCGACGACTGCCAGCTGGTCTGCCCCTGGAACCGCTTTGCCGAGGTCACGGCGGAACCCGACTTCATCGCCCGCCACGGTCTGGATAGCGCCACCCTGGTCGAGCTGTTCGCCTGGGACGAGGCAACCTTCCTCGCCCGCACCGAGGGCATGGCCATTCGCCGAATCGGCCATGCCCAGTGGCTACGCAACCTCGCTGTGGCCCTCGGCAACGGTCCGGCCACACCCGAGGCGGACGCAGCCCTGGCCGCCCGCGCCGAGCACCCCTCCGAGCTGGTGCGCGAACACGCCGCCTGGGCGCGCGAACAACTGCGCAACCCCCCGCACAGCGCGCCCCTGTCCACGGAAAACCTGTCCCGGCTCACCCAAGCGCCCGGGTAAGCCGGGCAAGCAGAAACCGCCCAGGAAGAGGCAAATCCGCACCTCCCAAGGTTGCCAGTGCCGGCGCAACCGGCGACACTCCGGTGCCGAATCACGCCCCGACGCGGGGCCCGGCCCGCCACCAAAGGTTCAGCCCGCCGCCATGCCCGATCACCCGGACACCACGCGCTATCAGCGGATCTTCGAACAGGCGCCCGAGGCTCATCTGGTCCTCGACCGCAAGGGCGGGATCGTCGCGGCCAACTACGCTGCCTGCGAACTGCTGGGCTATACCAGCGCCGAACTGACCGGCGGCGTGCACATCACCGAGCTGGACCTGCAGGCCACTCAGGACGACGTGGACCAGGCCCACTCCAACCCCGAACAGCGCCTCCCCGCGCACTTCGAAAGCCGCTACCGGCGCCGTGACGGTGGCGAATTTCCGGCCGAGGTGCACATCAACGCGATCCGCACGGACGGCGAGCTCGAGGTCTTCGCGACCGTCCGCGACATCACCCGCGAGCGTCAGTCGGAGCAGGCGCTGAAGAGCCTGGAGACCCAGCTGGGCGCGACCATTCGCCACGCCCCACTGATCCTGTTCGCGCTGGACGCAGACGGCCGATTCACGCTTTCCGAGGGGGCCGGGCTGCAGGCCCTGGGTCTGAACCCCGGCGAGGTGGTCGGGCGCAATTTCCGCGACGTCTATGCGGACCAGCCCGGCACACTGGAGGCCGCCGAACGCGCCCTCGCGGGCGAAGCCTTCCAGTTCGAGGACACCGTCAACGGTACGCATCTCAGCGTCTCGTGGATCCCCATGAAAGACCCAGAAAAGGGTCCGGACGGCGCACTCGGCGTGGCCTGGGACGTCACCTCGCTGCGGGCCGCGGAGGCCGCCACGGGTGCCGAACGGGACCGCCTGCTAACCACGCTGCAATCGATCAGCGACGGGGTCATCACCGCAGACACCCACGGGCGCCTGACCTACCTGAACCCCGCCGCCCAGGTACTGCTGGGGCTGGATGCCACCAGCGCCCAGGGCCGCCTGGTGGACGAACTGCTGGACCTGGAAGACACCCGGACGGGGGCCAGCGTGCTCCGCCCGGTGGAACACTGCCTGAACCTGGGCGGTACCGTGGAATCGCCCGAACGCATACTGCATCGCGCCGACGGCGAAACCCGCGTGGTACGCATGCTGGCCTCGCCCCTGCAACGCCCGAACCGCGAGGCCCAGGGTGTGGTGGTCGTGCTGCACGACCACACCGAGCTGTGGCAGATGACCCAGCAGCTCAACCATCAGGCGACCCATGACGACCTCACCGGCCTGTGCAACCGCCGCGAATTCGAGCGGCGGCTGGACCAGGCCCTGCACATTCAGGAGGAGGGCGAGACGCCGCATGCGGTGTTCTACATGGACCTCGACCAGTTCAAGATCATCAACGACACCTGCGGTCACCAGGCCGGCGACGAGCTCCTGCGGGAACTCTCCGAGCGCCTGCGGCACCTGATCCGCGAGAACGACACCCTGGCCCGGCTGGGTGGCGACGAATTCGGCGTGCTGCTGTGCCACTGCCCGCCCGAACGCGCCGAGGCGATTGCCCGGAAGATGCTGGAGACCGTCCAGTCCCTGCGCTTCGCATGGGAGGGCCGGCGTTTCGATGTCGGCGTCAGCATCGGTCTGGTGCCGGTCAGCGGCCCGGAACAGACCCTGCCCGAGATCCTCAGCCAGGCGGACTCCGCCTGCTACGCCGCCAAGGAAAACGGCCGCAACCAGGTCTACGTCTGGCAGCCCAGCGACCAGGCCCTGCGCCGCCGACGCGGGGAGATGGAATGGGTCGGCCGCATCCGCTCGGCGCTGGAGGAAGGGCGCTTCGCGCTGTTCGGCCAGGCCGTCCACCCGCTGGGTCCGGTCGCCCCGGACCTTGCCCATGTCGAGGTGTTGATGCGCCTGCGCGACGAGGATGGCCGGCTGATCCCGCCGGGCAGCTTCATCCCGGCCGCGGAGCGCTACCACCTGATGCCGGATATCGACCGCCACATCATCGACAACGCCTTCGCCATGCTCGCCCGGCATCGTGCGCCGCGCGAGAACTCATCCCACTGCGACCCCACTCTGGCGATCAACCTCTCGGGCCAGTCGCTGGCGCAGGAGAGCATGCTGGAGTTCGTCACCGAGCGCCTGCAGCACTACGCGATCCCGCCGCGCTGCATCATCTTCGAGATCACCGAGACCGCGGCCATCAGCCACCACGAACGCGCCCAGAGCCTGATCCGCACCCTGCGCTACATGGGTTGTCGTTTCTCCCTGGACGACTTCGGCAGCGGTCTGTCGTCATTCGGGTACTTGAAGAACCTGCCGGTGGACTTCATCAAGATCGACGGCAGCTTCGTGCGCGATATTGCCCACAACGCGGTGGACTCGGCCATGGTCACGGCCATTCACCGCGTGGGTCATGTCCTCGGCCTGCGCACCATCGCCGAATGTGTCGAATCAGCCGCGACCATGGACCGCCTGCGCGAGATCGGCCTGGACTTCGTGCAGGGCTTCTACCTGTCGGAACCGGCCCCGCTGGAGCAACACCTCACGCTCATCGACAGCAGCGTCCGCTGACGAGCGATACCCATTTCCGAGTGTTTTCCTTGGTTTTTGCCGGCGCTTTCGCTTCCGGTGCGGGGACTTGCTAGCGTAGGACCGAACAATAATCGGAAAACCACGCACTTATGCCGTATTCGGAACAACGAATCACCTCCACGCGCCGCTGGTCGGACAAGACCTTCAGCTTCACCACCACGCGCCCGGAGGGTCTGGAATTCAAGAACGGGCAATTCGTGACCCTGGGGCTGCGCCCCGAGGGCAAGCTGATTCCGCGTGCGTATTCGATCGTCTCCGAACCCGAGGCCGAGGAGCTGGAATTCCTGAGCATCCACGTGCCGGATGGCGCCCTGACCAGCCGCCTGGCCGAGGCTGGACCGGGTGATTCAATCTGGATCAACACCAAGGTCACCGGCTCGCTCACCTTCGACTACGTGCAGCCGGGTCGCACCCTGTACATGCTGGCCACCGGCACGGGGCTCGCCCCGTTCATCTCGCTGATCCGCAGCCCGGAGCTGTTCGAGCACTTCGACAATGCAGTGCTGGTACACAGCGTGCGTACCGTCGAGGAACTGGCCTACCGCCAGGAGATCGAGTCGCGCATCAGCGACCGCCTGCGCTACGTGCCGACCGTGACCCGCGAGAACCACGACTTCGCCTGCCCGATCGCGCAGCAGCCCTACGACAACAACCAGCGTGGCGCCGACATGTTCCGCTCCGGCGAGCTGAGCCAGATCCTGGATCTGCCGCCCGCGGATCCGGAACACGACCGTGTGATGCTGTGCGGCAACCCGGCGATGAACCGCGAGATGAGCGAGTGGCTCACCGAACACGGCTGGACCCAGACCAACTACAAGGGCGTGGGTACCTTCACCGTGGAACAGGCCTTCGTCACCACCATGTCGGACTCGGACGACTGAACCTCAGCCCCGGACCAGCAGGACCCAGCGGGCCGCGTTGATCCGCTGCAGTTTGGCCGTGTCGCCACCCCGGTCCGGGTGGTGGCGCTGCGCCATCCGGCGGTACTGTCGGCGGATCGTGTCGGCATCCACCGGGTCCGCAAGCTCCAGCACCTCCAGCGCCTGCTCGCGTTGCTGGTCACGCCCCAGCTGCGACCAGAACTCACCCAGAAGCGCCTCCACCGCCGCCGCATCCATGGTTTCCAGCTGCGCCAGGTCGAGGTAATAGGCCCGCAGTGGATCATGCGTCGCCAGAAGCCCATCCACCGCGCCACCTTCCCGCACCGGCTCGATCCCGATATCCAGGCAGTGGATACGCAAGCCTTCGCCGCCCTCCGCAAGGCGGTCGCACAGCCGGTACAGGCAGTGGAACAGCACAAAGTGCGCCTGAAACAGGCTCAAGGGCTCCTGCAGCCGCGCCCCGGCAAACGGCTCCACGCCCGCGTCGCGCAACTGCGTGATCAAGGCGTGCTCGGTCAGCCCGTCCGACTGCGTGCGCAGGCACTCCAGCACCCGTTCCAGCAATGCCGGATGGACCGGTGACGCGACCGCATCCGAAGCGGCTGTCATGCGCCCGGAAACTCCCCGTCGACATACACCCAGCGCCCGTCTTCGCGGCGAAAACGACTGCGCTCGTGCAGGCGTACGCCCTGACCGCGCACCCGTGACCGGGCAATGAACTCGACCCAGCCTGTCTCGTCGTCCGGCCCACCCGCCTCGGTCGCACGTATCGCGAGCCCCAGCCAGCGCTGTTCCGGGGCCAGCTCCATGGATGCCGGGCGTGTCGCGGCCGCCCAGGTCGCCAGCAGATAGTCCTCACGCCCTTCCACAAACGCGGCATAACGCGAGCGCATCAGCGCCTCCGCCGTGGGGGCCGAGGCCGTACCATCCAGATACGGCCCACAGCAGGCGGCACGGTCCTGCCCGGACCCGCAGGCACACGTATCGACCTTCTTTCGGCTCGCCTTGCCCAAGCCCCATCTCCCGTTCATCTGCGTTCCAGCCAGCATGCCCGAGCTATCGCCCACGGTCGAACCCTCACTTTGGCACTGGTCTTTCGCCAGCGAAATCGGTAGCGTGCGTATCACGATCCCGGAGGGAACAATGGCCAACATCCTGATCATGGGCTGCGGCGATCTCGGCGGTGCCGTTGGCCAGCAACTTGCCCACGGCGGACACTCCGTCTGGGGCCTGCGCCGCCGGCCGGAGCACATCCCCAAGCCGATCCAGCCCCTGGCCGGCGACTTCGGCGTCGCGGACGGCTTGCCGGAGCTGCCACCGGCGCTCGACACCGTTTATTTCATCGCCACCCCGGGCGAGTTCACCGAGCCCGCCTATCGTCGCGCCTATGTCGACGGCCTGCGCAACACCCTGACCGCCCTGGAACGGGCCAGCCAGCAGCCGCGCCGCGTTGTATTCGTCTCCAGCACCTCGGTCTACGGCGCCGACGACGGCCGCTGGGTGGACGAGACCAGCCCCACCGAACCCACCCGGTTCTCCGGGCGCGCCCTGCGGGAAGCCGAGCAGTTGCTGGCCGACAGTCCCTTTTCCGGCGTGGTCGTGCGCTTTGGCGGCATTTATGGCCCGGGGCGCGAGTACCACCTGCGCAAGGTGCGCGAGGGCGTGCGTGGTCAGCACGAAGCGCCGGTCTGGACCAACCGCATCCACCGCGATGACTGCGTGGGCCTGCTGACCCATTTGTTCCATCTGGATGACCCCGACCCGATTTATCTGGGCGTGGATGACGAGCCCGCCCTGCGCCACGAGCTGCTCGCCTGGCTGGCACAGGCGATGGAGATCGATCCGCCCGGCACACCGCCGATGCCCGAGGGCGAAGTCTCCGGCAAGCGCTGCTGCAACAAGCGCCTGCATGCCAGTGGCTATCGCCTCCAGTATCCCGACTACCGCACCGGCTACCGCGCCCTGCTCGACCACATCGCCACCACCTGAGCCGCCTCCTGCCTTGTTCTGGCTGGCCCCGGTTCGTCGTCCAGTGTTTACAGTGCCTTCGTCCGGCCGCCTGCCACGCGCTCTCTCGCGAGCGCACCGCGAGGCACTTTCTTGCTTGCCCAAGAAAGTGCCCAAAGAAGGGCACCCGGATTTCGCCCGGGAACCTTGCTCCAGGGCCCTCGGGCCGGCGGCGCTGAACTCGCTACGCTGCGCTTCGCTCAGACATCCAGCGCCTTCTCCCGGCCCGAGCACCCTTCCGCAAGGGGCTCCATACGGGAGGAGAAGGTCAAAACAACAGGTATTCCTGCCCCGTGGCACAACAACAGGCACAGCCGTTCGAACACCCTCGGCGCCCGCTCTGCGGGCGCGGCACGCAACGGCCAAAGGCCGAGCGAGCCCGAGATGTCCGAAGACCTAGCCATCATCCATTAGCAATCTCGTTGGAATCGCCGTTGTCTTGACCTTCCTCCCCGTTGTCGTCGCGCCGAGTGGAGAGGCTTTTCGCGGGAGACAAGGCGCTGGATGTCTGAGCGGAGCCGCAGGCGCAGCGAGTTCAGCGCCGCCCGCGAAAAGCCTCGGAGCGAGGGAAACCCCGGCCCGCGCAGCGGGCCGGGGTCGCGGCAGTCGGGCGTGTTTCTTGGGTACTTCTTTGCACGAGCAAAGAAGTACCTCGCGGTGCGCTGGCGAGTCAGCACCGGGCAGTATGCGGACCGAAGGCACTGTAAACACCCAACGACGAACCGGGACCAGCCACAACAAGGCAGGCGGCAGCCTGGAGCCACCGTAAACACCGGACGACGAACCAGGGCCAGCCTACACGGCAGTAGCCGGCCAACGGCATATCCCCCGGGCGGCCAGCGCGCCGCGCCGTTATAATGCGCGGCTTTCCCTACACTCCGACCCGAGCGCGCCCGCGATCATGGACAAGAGCTTCGACCCGAAAAGCATCGAACAGACCCAGTACGACCGCTGGGAGGGCGCGAACGTCTTCGCGCCGCCGGCGACGGGCGAGGCCAACTACTGCATCCTGCTGCCGCCACCGAACGTGACCGGCACCCTGCACATGGGGCATGCCTTCCAGCACACCCTGATGGACACCCTCATCCGCTATCGGCGGATGCACGGCGACCGCACCCTGTGGCAGGGCGGCACCGACCACGCCGGGATCGCCACCCAGATGGTCGTCGAACGCCAGCTGGCCGCCGACGGCAAGGGCCGCCACGACCTCGGGCGCGAGAAATTCCTCGAGGCAGTCTGGGACTGGAAGGCCGAATCCGGCGGCACCATCACCCGCCAGATGCGCCGCCTGGGCGACTCCATGGACTGGTCGCGCGAGCGCTTCACCATGGACGACGGGCTGTCCGACGCGGTGCGCGAGGTCTTCGTGCGCCTGCACGAGGAGGGCCTGATCTATCGCGGCAAGCGCCTGGTCAACTGGGACCCGGTGCTGCACACCGCGCTCTCCGATCTCGAGGTCCTGTCCGAGGAAGAGGTCGGCCACCTGTGGCACTTCCGCTATCCGCTGGCCGACGGCTCTGGCCATCTGACCGTCGCGACCACCCGCCCGGAGACCATGCTGGGCGACACCGCCGTCGCAGTGCATCCGGAGGACGAGCGCTACCAGCACCTGATCGGCAAGACCATCCGGCTGCCGCTGGTCGGGCGCGAGATCCCGATCATCGCCGACGACTACGTCGAGGCCGAGTTCGGCTCCGGCTGCGTGAAGATCACCCCGGCGCACGACTTCAACGACTACGCGATGGGGCAGCGCCACGACCTGCCGGTGATCAACATCCTGACCATCGACGCCTGCATGAACGACAATGTGCCGGCCGCCTATCGCGGGCTGGACCGCTACCAGGCCCGGCAGAAGGTTGTCGACGACCTGGATACAGAAGGACTGCTCGAAAAGATCGACGACCACAAGCTGATGGTCCCGCGCGGCGACCGCTCCGGCACCGTGGTCGAGCCTTATCTGACCGACCAGTGGTACGTGAAGGCCGGCCCGCTGGCCGAACCGGCGATCAAGGCAGTGGAGGACGGCCGCATCCGCTTCGTGCCGGAAAACTGGTCGAAGACCTACTTCGAGTGGATGCGCAACATCGAGGACTGGTGCATCTCGCGCCAGATCTGGTGGGGCCACCGCATCCCGGCCTGGTACGACACCGACGGCAACGTGTACGTCGGGCGCTCCGAGGACGAGGTGCGCGCAAAGCACGGCCTGAGCGCGGACGTGGTGCTCGAACAGGACGAAGACGTGCTGGACACCTGGTTCAGCTCGGCGCTGTGGCCGTTCTCCACCCTCGGCTGGCCGGAGAATACGCAGGAGCTCCAGGACTTCTACCCGACCAGCGTGCTGGTCACCGGCTTCGACATCATCTTCTTCTGGGTCGCCCGCATGATCATGATGGGCGAACACTTCATGGGCGATGTCCCCTTCCGCGAGGTGTACGTCACCGGCCTGATCCGCGACTCGGAAGGCCAGAAGATGTCCAAGTCCAAGGGCAACGTGATCGACCCGATCGATCTCATTGACGGCATCAGCGCCGACGACCTGGTCGCCAAACGCACGCGCGGCCTGATGCAGCCGCAGATGGCGCAGAAGATCGAAAAGGCCACGCGCAAGGCCTTCCCCGACGGCTTCCCCGCCTTCGGCACCGATGCCCTGCGCTTCACCCTGGCGGCACTCGCCACCACCGGGCGCGACATCAAGTTCGACCTCGGCCGCATCGAGGGCTACCGCAACTTCTGCAACAAGCTGTGGAACGCCTCGCGCTTTGTGCTGATGAACGTCGAGGGCCACGACTGCTCCGCCGCGGCCGATACCGCGGAGCACCGCACGCTGGCCGACCGCTGGATCCTTGACCGCCTGGCCGCCACTGCCGAGACCGCCACGGCGCAGCTCGATGCCTACCGCTTCGACCTCGCCGCGCAGACGCTCTACGAGTTCACCTGGCACGACTACTGCGACTGGTACCTGGAGCTGACCAAGCCGGTGCTGAACGACGACGCCACGCCGGAGGCGGTCAAGCGCGCCACACGCAATACCCTGGTCACCGTGCTCGAGGCCCTGCTGCGCCTGCTGCACCCGGTGACCCCGTTCATCACCGAGGCCATCTGGACCAACGTGAAACCACATGCCGGCATCAGGGATGACATCGAATTCCTGGTGCAGCGCCCCTGGCCCGGCCGCGACGGCTTCCCGCGTGACGCGACCGCCACGGCCGAGCTCGACTGGGTCAAGGACTTCATCACCGGGCTGCGCCGCATCCGCGCGGAGATGGACATCGCCCCCGCCAAACCGCTGCCGGTGCTGGTAAAGAACTGGACCGACGCCGACCAGGAGCGCTACACCCGCCACCGCGGCCTGCTGGAGTTCCTCGCCAAGCCCGAGAGCGTCACCTGGCTGGACACGGCCGACGAGGCCCCGGAATCGGCGATGGCCCTGGTCGACGACATGCAGCTGCTGATCCCGCTGGCCGGGCTGATCGACAAGGGCGCCGAGCTCGCGCGCCTGGACAAGGAAATCGGCAAGCTCGACAAGAACCTCGAACAGAGCGAGCAGCGGCTTTCCAACGCGAGCTTCGTCGACCGCGCCCCGGCCGAGGTGGTGCAGAAGGAACGCGACCGCGTCGCCGAGATGCACGCCACCCGCGACCAGCTCGCCGCCCAGCGCGAACGCATCCGCGCGATGTGAGGGCGCTGTTCACCACGAGGCACACGCAGCAGACCGGAAAAGCATTGACGGGAGACGGGAAGGATCCAGGCTGACGGGCCGTACTGAGGACCGGCTGCACCCAAGGCGGTAATAGCCTCGGGCCCATACCCCTTGAATCCCTGTTGATCGCTCTTGCCCGCCTTCGTGTCTTCGTGCGCTTCGCGCTTGAAGAACATCAGCTGATCCGTTCGAGCATACCCCGGTGGCGGATCAGGCGCGCCAGGGTGCGGCCGGTGTGGTACCAGTGCAGCATCCAGCATTCGCGCGCCAGGCGCGCCGCCGATACGGTGGAGCCCGGCTCCGCCGGACAGGGGCAGACGCGCAATCCCATGCCGCGCGCGATGGCGACCGCGCGGGCGAGATGGAAGCGACTGGTCACCAGCACCAGGGGCGCATCACCGGCCTCCGGCGTCGCCGTCAGCAGATCGCGCGCATTGCGCAGATTCTCCAGCGTATGCCGCGAGGCGTCTTCGGTACGGATGCGCGTCGCCGCAATCCCGTGGTGTTGCAGAAAGGCCGCGCCCGCGGCGGCCTCGCTGGGGGCCCCGACGGAGGTCTGCCCGCCCAGCACCAGGATCCGGGCATCGGGGTTCCGGCGCGCCAGACGCACGGCGCGCAGCAGGCGCAGGCGGTAGCCCGGACCGGGCGCCCCCGACTCCAGCTGCTGCCCCAGCACCAGGATGCAGTCCCCGCGCCCGGGGCAGCGCCGCCGCCGCGACCAGTGCACGGTGTAGAGCCACAGCACCAGCCAGGACAAGCCGCCGGTGGCCAGGATGATCAGATTCGACAGCGCAAAGGTCGCCAGGCCGTCCGGCCCGATGCGACCCAGTCCGACGCGCACCTCGCCCATGGGAGCCTTCTCAGGCCTCGTCTTCGGGCGTGGTGCCGCCGGTGAAGTGCAGCCGCGCGTTGCGCCGGCGCCGCGCCCAGAAGGCCAGGGCCCGCGGCAGGTTCAGCGCCATCTGCACGTAGTACACCGTCTTGAAGGCGCGCAGGGACCACTGCACACGGGTATTGCGGTAGACATCCCCGGCCAGCAGCGAGATCACCGCCTGCTCCATCCCGAAGGTATTGCGCGGCCCCATGAACAGCTTGCGCATCACCGGGCTGTTGAAACGATAGATCAACCAGGAGAAACGGCGGACGCCACGGCGCACGTCGCGCTCAAAAGCACGCAGATAGCGTGCGGAGCGCGCCGGATGCTCCAGGCAGCGATCCACCGCATCGGCGGCGCGGAAGCCCCCCGACATCGCGATATAGACCCCGCTGGAGAACACCGGGTCGACAAAGGTGAACGCATCGCCGACCAGCAGATAACCCGGGCCGTGGGCCTGACTGGAGCGGTAGGAGAAATTGCCGGTGGCGTTGACCGGGCCGGCCAGCTCCGCGCCCTGCATGCGCTCGAAGGCCGGCGGGCAGAGCTTCAGCGTGTCCCACAGGAACGTCTCGGGCTTGGTCTTGCGCGTCTTCAGGTATTCGGGAAAACAGACCGCGCCCACGCTCATCGCCCCGTCGCGCAACGGGATCATCCAGATCCAGCCATGCTGGAACCAGTAGATACTGATGTTGCCGGCATCGCGCCCGGCACGCCGCGGCACGTTGTTGAAGTGCCCGAAGATCGCGGCGCTGTTGTGTTCCGGGTTGCGCGCCTTCAGGTCCAGACGGCGCGCCAGGAAGGTATCGCGACCGGAGGCGTCGACCACGAAATCGGCCTCGAACTCCAGCGTGTTGCCGGATGCATCGCGCGCGGTGACCTGCTGGGTCCCGCCCTTGGCGGGATCGGCCAGGGCGACATCGAATACAGTGACCTCTTCCAGCACCCGCACACCCAGGCGGGCGCTGTTTTCCAGCAACAGGTGGTCGAACTCCGAACGCCGCACCTCGCATGCCGACGCGGGTGTGTCGTCGTTCAGGGCACGCTCGAAGTAATAGGTTCGCGGCGCGTCGGGCGCCTCGGGGATGGTGAACTCGGCCCCGTGCTTGGGGATGCCGATTGCCGCGATGGCCTCGGCCACGCCCAGTTCCTCGAACAGCGGCATATTCATCGGCAGCAGGGATTCGCCGATGTGGAAGCGTGGATGCCGGGCCTTTTCCAGCAGCACCACGTCGCGCCCCTTCTGCGCCAGTCGGGAGGCCACCGTGGAGCCGGCGGGGCCTCCTCCGATCACCACCACCTGGCAGCGCCCGTCGGTTACGGCTTCCTGTCCCGGTTGTATCAAATCACGTCTCCGCTTGCCCGCCCGCACAACCCCAGAAAGGCGACCCGGTCTGGTCGCGAGGGTACCACGGCCCCTCGGGTGTGGGTATCATCGGCGCCCACAGCAGGGTGACCCTCGCGCGAACGGCAAGTTCGGAGGCGATCACAAAATGCGCACATCACTGCACCGGGGGAACACGTGCCATCACAAACAGCGTTCGAACAGGAAGTCGCTCAACTGATCGTGGACAGCCTTAGGAAACACTGATCAATGGGCCTGCATCCGGCTCGGTGCCCCGCCGAAGCGTTTTTGGAAGGGCACTGGGGCCATTACGGCCGGCCTGGGCCCCTGTAACCGCCGTTTTTGGCGGTTACAGGGGCGATTTCCGGTCCTGCGGACACACTACCCCTGCGGCAGGAGTCCCCATCGTCGCGCACGGTACAGGTTCGCCAGGGCGAACAGGCTGTGCAGCTGCGCGGTGTTCTTCTTGAGGCCCCGGTAACGCACCTTGCGATACCCGAACAGGTTCTTC
>NZ_KB898911.1:0-26995 GCF_000377925.1 Thioalkalivibrio sp. AKL12 | reverse complement strand
GAGGCGGAATACGCTGCTGTGCAGCATGAGCAGCGTTGGCCACTGCGGTGACAATGCGGCTTGCGAGGGCTTCTTCGGCGTCCTAAAGCGCGAACGCGTACACCATCGGCGCTACCGGACACGAGACGAAGCACGGGCCGATCTGTTTGGCTACATTGAGCGGTTCCACAATCCAAGGATGCGGCGCCGCATCGCCATTCAGGATCTGAAGTTTTCAGCCCTTTCCAAACCGTCCGCCGAAACGGGGTAGAACCCGATGACACCCGCATTCTTCTGGTCGACGACGATGCCGACGTACGCGAAGCAGCCGAAGATACACTGCGTCAGCTTGGATACCACGTATCCGTGGCCACGGACGGCCAGCAGGCCTGCGAGCGGATCGCACTACAGGACTACGACCTGATCCTGATGGACTGTCGCATGCCGGTAAAAGACGGCTTCCAGGCAACGCGCGAGATCCGCGGAACGCTCCAAGATCAGCCACACCGACCGCGTCCGGTGATCGTCGCACTCACGGCGGCCGTGATGAACGATGATCGCGACGAGTGCCTGGCGGCCGGGATGGACGACATCCTGCCGAAACCCTACAACCGCCAGAAACTCAAAGAAATTCTGGCGCGTTGGACCGCGTAAGCCGGTCAAACCCACGACCTTTACAAGGTCCCTGCTGCATCCTCTTCCCGCCCCCTCTCTCCTCGCAAACATGACAGCCGATATGCCCGGGCCGCGGTGTTGGATCATCACAGACCGTCAATGCCGTGCCGCGCCACACCGGGGCAGTTCGGGATTCAACATTGCGTCTGGCAAAGCCTTGTCATTCGTTGCGCACGGAAAGCACGCCATACTGCTGCGCGGAACGCCGGAAGACCGTGTCGCCGGTGGCGCGCTCGTATACCGTAAGCGTGAGCAGCAGGCTGGGGCTGCTGTTTTGCGCCTGAATACGAAACGTCTCGCGCAAGGGGATATTCAGCCCGGCACGGCCTTCTCTTCCCGCCCGGTTCAATTCATGAACGGCATACATCCGGTAATCGTCACCATTCTCGAGCTCCAGCGTGGTCGAGGCCGCCATCCGCCCTCCGTTGAAACATGCCGCAATCGCCGTGTGCGCCCCCTGCAACCCACATGACAAAACGGCATAGAACGGATACTCGCGTTGCAGTCGCGTCTGCGCCGCCTGCCTTCGGCGGGCCTCCTGCTCCGCTCGGCGTTGCGCTTCCAGGCGCCGCTGTTCTCGCGCCTGTAACACCGTGACCCCCTGGTCCCGAGCTTCGTCGCGATCCTTGACGTACTGCACCGCGCCCGCCACCGACAGGTCCGACTCCGTCAAATAGCCCGATTGCAGGATTTCTTCCCGCAGCTGCGAGTAGGCGGGTTCACGGTTGTACCCGCGATCCCGCAGAATCGCCAGCTGCCCATGCGAGATGTCCTCGGGCCAGTCCAGGACGAACTCGAGCTCCGCATAGGATTCGTAGCCTGACCGGGTCGCATACCGCCCCCACAGTTCCTCCACTTCGACCAGCTGCCCCAACTGGACTTCTGGCCGGGGGATCCCACGGTAGTGACCACGCTGTTCCAGGGCCGTCTGGAGTTTCACGATATCGGCTGGAAAGCCCACGAAGATGTTGCAGGACCCCTCGCTCCGCCAGCCCCACTCGCGGAGTGCCGCGAGTTGCGCATCCGCGTCCTTGTACAGGTCATCCAGCGAGTCATACACCTTCTCGAACCCCATGATGTCTTCTGGCTCAAGCAGCAGATGCGCAGGCGAATACCGCTCCCACTCAGAAAATTCGCTCGCCAGGGCTTCGCTGAGCATATCCTCGCCCAGGCTGCGATAGCCCCGGACCGCCATTGCATCATGCCCGCTCGTGGACAGCGCGCACACGTTCTGGCGATAGAAGCCATCGCCGGTCCGACGCCGATCATCCGCGGCGAAGCTCTTGTGCCGCTGGTTCCAGGAGAAGAACAGCGAACCTACGGTCTCGCGGGCATTTTCCGCAGCCAGCAGGGTGTAACGCGCCGAGCGGGCCTCAGCCCGAGCGACGCGATCCGCGCGGCGCTCGTCGATGGCCATCGAGGCATCGCGCAGCCTCGAGAAAGGCCAGGAGGCCAGAATTTCGTATCGCGCCGATCTCTTGTACGCGGGGAGTTCCAGAATCCGTTCATACAGATAGCGCGGAGCCACCATCAATTCGGATTGGGTGCCACTGCAATCATGTCGCAGCCGGACCTCCCGATCTTTCGGATTCAAAAAGTCGTCCAGGGCCTCAAAGACGGCGCTATCAAGATGGTTGACCCCATTGGCCCGATAGACCGAACGAACGGCCAGTGGGGGATGCGTACGACCCCATTGGTCGAATACTTCATGAAGTACGTATGGATCGGCGCCACCGGAACGCGAAACATGCGCAGGAAGATCCGTTAGATCATGCAGATACAGATCACAGTACTCGAGCCATTCCTCTCCGTCCCGGGGAGTGTTCCTCACCAGGTTGCCCTCGATATCCCGACGAAACGGGGCGGGCCTCTGCCTGCTGTAATCGATGTCGCGGGTGGTTCGGGCGAGGATCATGATGTCCAGGGCTCGCCAATCTTCTTCCGCCAAGACCAGCGAATCGGATCGCTCCGCGGAGGCCGATTCCCCGGGCTGGTGGTCCGTCGTTGCCAGGCAGCCACTCAGCATTGCCAGCGGTAGCAAAAGCGCTAGGGAAACACGGACCCGATTCGCAGTCATCATCAGCCACACTCGAACACTACCCCGCCGTGCTCATAGAAAAAACGGATCCTGATCAGCAGCGAGCGTCAGCCGGGCTCAAGGCCGTGCGGGCCCGGGTCGCCAGCCGCCCGCCCCCTGCTCCGTCATCCCGGAAACCGCGCAACGGTTCTCCGGGATCTCCACGGTATGAGGTACCCGTGCGTTGGGGCTGGACCCGCGTGTGGAGATCCCGGCTCTTCGCTGCGCTACGGCCGGAATGACGCTCGTCGCTAATCGGGAAACAGATCCAGATCCATACATGCCTCCATACACGCCTTCGTACCCCGTGTTTCCCGAGGCCAGACGCGACGTGCAGCGGCTCGAGGTCCTGCCCGCCCGTTTCCGAATCATTCGGAGCGCGGCCACACAACCGCCCAAACGGACAGACCCGTGTCTTGGCGTTGTCTACACGGGTACCCGGACCATGGGGCGGCCCGGCCGCTCGAACCCGGTTAGCCAGCCACTCGGGCAGCAGCCTGCCGCGGATGCTGAGCGTGTGCCTCCAGCAAAACCACCCGGTACAGTTCACGCGTGAACGCATAGCGCGTGACACCCAGGCGTACGGTCTCGCGCACAATCCCCATCTCCATCAGTCGCGCGAGGTGCGCTTGGACGCCCTCGGCGTCCATTTCGTCGCGATCCGCCAGCTCGCGCAGTTGGTCCAGGGTCGCGAACCCCTCGATCTGCGCTAACACAACGGCCAACGCAAACGCATCCCCCGCGGCATCGACGTGTTCGGCCAGCAAGTCATGTACCCCCGGCGGAATGGTCAAGCGCGTCGACAGCTCCCCGGGCGGATTCGCCAAGGCCAGCTGTTCAAGAATCAACGGGCTCCCGCCGGCCAGATCCAGGCAACGTCGGACATTGCGTCCCGGGTCGCCCCACTCCTCGGCGATCCAGGGCAGGATGTCCTCCATTTGGCCGAGGGTGAGCTCGGGCAACTGGAGTAGATGACAGGACGCCAGCAGTTTCGGATCGATGTCTTCCTTGCGCGCGGTCGTCAGGATCAGGCGCGGTGGCTGCCCTCGCAGCCGGGAGGCCAGCCGTGCCAACCATTGCATCGTCTGCGCGTCCACTCGCTCGACATCCTCCACGACGACAACCCCGCCGCGATAGAGGAATAGGTCCAGCAAGGTTTTCGCGGCATGCTCGAGGCGTTCCCTGGGCGACAGGTTCCGGGGCAGATTGTCGCTGGGCACCCCGGTCGGTTCGAACAGATCAGCCAGCGACGCCAGATCCGCGTTCGGCACGTAGACCTTGGCGCCCATCTGCCGTCGCAGCCAGATCCGCAGTCGCCCAAGCACCTCCGACCAGTCGGCTTCCTCGCCGATCGCCGCCTGCTGCCGTATCGCCGTCACAAAGGGGTGGAAAGGCAAATTGCCGGCACCCGACTCACCGCGAAGCTCGAACCAGTCGCCGGTCCGCCCGTCTATCTGATTCCAGAGCTCCGTCAACAAGCGTGTCTTGCCAGCACCGCGAGGCCCCTCTACCAGCATCGCCCCCCCGAGGGGCTCGACGCCTCGCGCATAGCCCCGCAGTTGGCGGAACTCGCGTTCCCGACCCACCAGAGGGTATATCGCCGCATGAGCCACCAACCCCCGCCGGGGCGGGCCAAGCCGCGTGAGGCGCGCACCCGGAACCGAAGACACCCCGACCGCGGGCTCGACCTCCACCAGCGTCATCTCAAAGGCGCGAAACTGATCCCCCGCGACACGCGGCCCCACCAACACCTCACCCGGACGCGCCTCCCGCGCCAGCCCACGCGCGACCACGGCCGCCAGCCCCCCCACCTCGGTTGCCGCGACCGACTGAAGCGTCACTTGCCCGTGTTCCACACCGATACCGGAGTGCGGCAGCCAGTCGTCCAACTCACGGGCTGCGTGCAAGGCCTCTCCCAGCGCCTCGGCGCTGGCCCTCGGATACCCGAACAGCAGGGCCGCCGAGCACGCCCGTTCACCGATCACCGGATAGGCGCGGTACCGGTCACCGAGCACCCCGATCATCTCTCGCCGTGACCCCTCGTCGGAGGACTGCGATGCCGTATCACTGAGGTCAACATGTACCACGGTGACCGGCCATCGACTGGACCAACTGCCGCCCCCCACGGAGGCTTCCCGATCGGTCGCGGGCGATCCGTTGGCGGAAATTCCATCACCCTGGTTCCGATCCGATACCTCTGCGGGATCCGCGATGGAACAAAGGCTCAGCAGACGATGGACGGCCGCACTAGCCGAACCACCCGGTTGCGCCTGCATACGCTCCGAGTATTTCGAGGCATCCAGCAAGGCCAATGCCTCCTCCGATCGGGCGAGACGCACTTTTACCAGGCGCCGCCACGCCGACTCGGCATCGGGATCAATCTCGATTGCGCGCTGCGCCAGCTCGAGCGCCCGCGCCAGCGCCCCCTCTGACTCCAGCACCCGGCTCGCGCGCAAGGCCATTTGAAGCGCCTGCTCCCGGTAGCGATCGCGCGTGCGCGCTAGCGCATCGCGCAATTCAGGCTCGCGGGGCACTGGCAGGTCGCTCAGAAACGGGCCCAGGTATAGCGATACCGCCTCGCACAGGGATTCCGCGTCCGGGTCCCTGGAACAAACAAGACGCGCGAACCGATCGACATCCACCCGAATGTGACGGTCGCGGCGGAGCCGAACATGGTCGGATTCGACCTCGAGGTAGCTATGAACTCCATGGGTAAGCAATCGTTTCAGTAGCGCGAGCGATTGCCCCAGCGAAGCCAGTGCGTGATTCCGACCGGCGCGCGGCCACAGAGAGACAGCCAGATCGGCGCGTGGCAAACCCTCGCGCGGGGCTGTACAGATCCAGCCAAGTAGCAGCCGCGTCTTGACCGGTCCGATTTCTTGCGCCAGATCGACGCCGTGGACTCGAACCGCAAGCTCGCCCAGAAGCTGGAGTTCAACCCGCGCCGTCATCATGGCACGGACCCGGTGCGGGTCGTCCGCACACGAAGCCGAGCGATCGCGCACCCCGCACCCCCCGGGATCCAACCAGGAAACGCAATCAGGTACCCCCGCGAAACGGGCCGCCCAACATCAGGCATTGGACCCTGGGACCCACCGATGCGGAGACACCCATGTTCAAAGCGCACCTCACCCCGTCTCCGGCAGATTGGCGTTGCAACCGAGTCCGACCCGTGCGGCCGGCATCGAGGAACGAGCGCCGACAACGGAACGGCGCGAGGAGTATCTCCACACTGATAACGCAGGCAAACGAGGCGATGCCAGCGATCCGGCATGCCCCGCGACCTGCACGGCGTCTTTCCGTCCGTGCGTCTCCGGAAAGACCGAACCGCAATCCGGAATGAACGGTGCCTCCCCACGGACTCCTCAGCTCTTGCTGCGCTGACGCTCGGCGCTTTGCTTCAACTGCGTCACGTTATCTGGCGTGCGGCGCTTGCTGTCGCCCTCGAACGTGCCCCCGTTCTCGATCACGAGCGTGTCCGCGATGACTGTACCTGTAAAAACGCCCGACGATCCGACCGTGAAGCGCCCGCACTCCACCGTACCGTCGCAGCGCCCATCAATACGAATTTCGGCTGCCACGACTTCGCCCTCCGCCCGACCGGACGCCTGGATGGTCACCAGCGAATCGCAGCGGACGTTCCCTTCAACCGAGCCATACACAAACAGTTCGCCCGAAACCTCCTGGATGCCGCGGATCACGGTACCCTCACCAACCACCGTGCAATTGCTCGGCAGATCTCGTTGGACATCCAACCCGCCATCCACGGTAAGCGCGGGCATCCTCCCACCATTCGCCTGACCCATTGCCAGAAAATCATCGTCCTGATCAGCGCCCACGGCACGATCACCATTCGACCAGAAACCTCGTTTGAACATTTGCGAAACCTCCTCGGAGCAAGACATCTCAAAATCACACTCACGCGGCTCGCGGTCCAGCAAAAGTGAAACCGAATCGGAAACAGTTCATTTCACAATGGTTCGTTTTCGCGTTCCCGGGGTTCCCTCTTCAATCCGAATCGAACCCTCCCCGAACGCATCCCCTCAGGGAAACACGGATCAAGGTACACGCGCTTCTTCGTCGCTTTGTTTGCGTGCACTGAATGCGCAGTGACTGGCCCGCAGTCATACTGCACAAGGGAACCGCAACGCCGTGCGCTCGCCCGTTTCTGATAACAACGAGCGGCCGAGCGCCTGCTGTCAATCGTTTGCGGGGTTGGCACCCCAGGGTCCCCATTCCTGCGTTGCGCCCCGACTCCATCAAAAACGGGTAAGTAAAACCAATACCTGCGCCGCACCCCGCCTGGTCTCGGACAACCTGGGGTGCAACCGCGAGCGTATACCTTGATCCGTGTTTCCTTGATTTAATGAGATAGCTCAATACACATGCGCCCGGAATGCGCCAACCTATATACAAGTGAACAGACGGTACCTGAATATTGGCGCGGGTACCCGACCCGCCCCCGAACCAAGCGGATCGCCGCCTGTTGCTGACAAAGCTGGCGGCAAAACTGGGGTTGCGGTGTCCTTGTTCGGACACGAAATCGATTCCAGCACGAATGGATACAGTCATCAGGGTTTCGTTACAGATCACGATGCGTCGCATCACACTTTTCGAGCTGCCCCGAGCGCCATCAATTGCCACATAACACGAGAGACGCGCATGACCTCCGACCAGTCCCGGCCGACCCACCACCACCCCGACAATGAGGGCGAGCCCCGGAGCACCCGGCGAGAACCGCACCGCTCGCGCGATGCCCCGCCCGTTCCCTCACCACAGGGCATCGAGCGTTACGTCATCCGCGAATCCACCCAGGGTGCGCGGAACGCGAAGCGCGAGGGACTGGAAGACATCATCCACCGCGATGGGGGGCGCGACATCAACGCCCTGGCCGACCACTTGGGCGCGATCCTGCAGGGCGCCTCGCCGGACGACATCGCCATGCTTCGGCGAACGCTCTTCCAGGACGAGATTGCCGCCACCGTCCGCACCGGGGTCAAGGCGGACGACGAACTCGCGGACGACTGGCGCAGCGGTGCCTATCCCTACCGGAATCGAATGAGCCGCAAGAACTACGAAAAGCAGAAATACCGCCTGCAGGTGGAACTGCTGAAACTTCAGAAATGGGTCCGCGCAACGGGACAGCGTGTGGTCATCGTCTTCGAGGGCCGCGATGCCGCCGGCAAGGGCGGGACCATCAAGCGCTTTATGGAGCATCTAAACCCGCGCGGCGCCCGGGTCGTGGCGCTCGAGAAGCCCTCGGCCACCGAGCAGGGCCAGTGGTACTTCCAGCGCTACATCCAGCACCTGCCCACCGCCGGCGAGATCGTTCTGTTCGACCGTTCCTGGTACAACCGCGCCGGTGTCGAGCGGGTGATGGGCTTCTGCGGGGACGACGACTACAGCGAGTTCATGCGCCAGGCCCCCGAGTTCGAGCGCAACCTCGTGCGCAGCGGCATCCACGTCATCAAATTCTGGTTCTCGGTCAGCCGGCAGGAACAAAAACGTCGCTTCAAGGAACGCGAGGCCCACCCCCTGAAACAGTGGAAACTGAGCCCCATCGACCTCGCCTCCCTCGACAAGTGGGAAGACTACACCCGTGCCAAGGAGGCCATGTTCTTCTATACCGACACGGCCGATGCCCCCTGGACGGTGGTGAAGTCGGACTGCAAGAAGCGCGCCCGGCTCAATGCCATGCGCTACGTGCTGCACAAGCTGCCCTACGAGGACAAGGGGCAGAAAGAAATCGGCCCCATCGACCCCCTACTGGTCGGTCGCGCCAATGTCGTCTACGAACAAGGCGAAAACGAGGACCGGCCGATCCTCTGACACAGACCGGGTCGGCCCCTGCCGCGCGCACGCCGACCGCTCAGTCCCGGGCGGGGCTGCGCCGCCAACCCGTCTCAGCGCATCATCCCCGGCCCAACACACCCCCGCCCCCGTGCTGCCTCATGGACGGTCCCTCGTTGCCCGTTCTACACCCGCTCCGCTTTCAGCGTGATCGGGCTCTCATCCCGACGCACACACGCACCATGAGTCACCGTGATTCGCTGGTGAAATGATTCCGATGCAAAACCTGATGCGCAACGAGCGACAGCCCGGCGCGGGGCCCATTCGGAGACGCGCAAGTGCTCGGGGGCCACTTTGATCCAGGCCTTCCCGGAATTATCACCATGTCGGGCCCCTACTACCCGCCCTGTCATCCCCGTCGGAGCGCACATCTACGTCGTCATCCCGGCCGTAGCGCAGCGGAGAGCCGGGATCTCCACACGCCGGACCAGCCCCAACGTACGAGTACCCCATACCGTGGAGATCCCGGATCACCGCTGCGCGGTTTCCGGGATGACGGAGCAGGGGGCGGCCCGCGACCCGGGCCCGCACGGCCCTTGCGCCCGGCGGACGCTCATTCCTATTCAGGACGCGGAATGACCGATCGCGTCCGAAAGCCACCCGCTCCCCCGTCATGGCTCCTGATCGCCTTGGTATGCGTCAATCTCGTTTGCCATCGCCGCCAGCAGATCATCGACGGCAACTGCCTCCGGCGCGGTCGAATCCTCGCCGGACGGGCTTGCCAGCGACGCCGCCAGTGTGCGGAAGCGTCGCAGGTGATACAGGCTGTCCAGATGTGCATGCAACCAGGGCAGCGCGTTCGCCCGACGCAGCGATATCCAGTCGGCGTCCGACAGCCCGTCCAGAGCGTACGTATCGACCTGGAACAGTCCGGACAGGAGGTCACCGCCGATATCCTTCCCGGACTCCGGTTGCGGCGACCAGGGCCTGAGTACTCCGCGTTGATCCAGAAACCGCAACGGGGCATCAGCGGCGTTCACGCCCTCGGCCAGGGTGCGCAGGAAGGCCCGCACCCGATGCAATTCCGGCGAGAGTTGGCCCGATACGAAAAACGGCTTCACCTCCACGGCGCCGGCGGGCTCCGGCTGAAAATCCGGCCACAACGCCAGCGCCCGCGACGCATCCTCCAGTGCGAACGGATACACCCGCAGCGCCGCAGGCACGAACGGCGCGCGCCAGCGGGCGTCGCGGGCCACATACAGGTTCAGCCCGTCCACCGGGGCCATCACCGCCACCGCCTGCCAGCGGCCATCCAGCTGGCGAAACGCCACCGGCATGCCATCGGAGACCCGGCCCACTTCGTCGACCGCCAACGGCTGCAAGGCATGTTGGCGGGCGAAGCCGAAGCCTCTCGGCTGGCGCCAGCCCTGATCGCCATGGTCCTGAATACTGAGCACAGTCATCCTTACTCCTAACGCGTCACGATGGAATTGCCACCGTCGCCCACGGCGCCCTTGGCCCCGTCGGACGTCACGGCCGCAAACGGTTCCGAGGGGCCACCGCCGACCTGCCGCCCCAGTTCTTCCACCCAGGCTGCCAGCCGTCGCTGAAACGCCCGGCGCCCCGCCTCGTAGGCCTGTCGCGCGCGGCGCCCCATGGCCGCGCGCTCCGCGGGCGAGAGCTGCAAGGCCTGGTTCACGGCCCGGCCCAGGGCCTCGGGGGATGCCCGGACCCAGTCGCCGTAGTGCAACCGGCCACCGGGCCTCGTGGGCACCAGGATGCCGGTGTCGGGCGTGATCAGCTCGTTCATGGGCGGCGAATCCAGGGTGATTACCAGGGCCGCCATGGCCCGCGCCTCGTTGATGTAATGGCCGAAGCCCTCGATCTGGGACGTGCACAGGTGGATGCCACCCCGGGCCAGCGCCGGGAAATAGTCCTCCTGTGCCAGCCAGCCGGAGAACCAACGCAGATTGCCCTGGCGCTGCCAGCCTTCGCTGGAGGCGGGAACATCCTGGCCGCGCGCATGTAGCCACAGTGTGGGCAGCTCGGGATTGGCGCGCCACAGGGCGAGGATCTCGCCGGTCATGCGGTTGCGGGCGCGGCCCCGGAAGTGGCTGAAGGCGGCATAGTCGGTGACACGCACCCCGGGATCGATCGAGGTAAAGCCAAGATAGACATGACGCTGATCCGGGAAGGCCTCAGCAAGCCTCGAGACCGCTGCCCGGCTCTTGTGCAGAAAGGTATCGACCCACTTCGCCGCCGCGGCAGCGCTGGGCGGCTCCAGCCACTCCGGATTCACCAGCAGCGCCCGATGCCCGTAGCCGTCCAGCCAGTCCGCATCGAAGACCCGCTCGATGAAGATCGCCACCTGCCCCGGCCGGCCCAGGCCTACGGGAAAGGCCATGGGTTCGCGCCCTTCAAACACCGCCGGCGGCACCCGAACACGCCGCACCTGTATCGCACCCCCTTCCCGCACGGCCCCCAGCGTCTGGCTCAAGACCTCGGCATCGTGGATCAGGCCCCAGGAGTGGGTCGGCACATACAGGTCGATTACCAAACGGCCAGTAGAGGCCGGCGCGGCATCCTGCCCACCCAGCCGCTTGCCCAGCCCAGCCCTCATGCCCGACGTACTCCGGCTTCCCTGAACGCATCCACAGTCCATGCCAGGCCCGTATGCAGGTCCACCTGCGGTTGCCAGCCCAGGAGCTCACGGGCTCGGGAGATATCCGGACAACGCCGCTGCGGGTCATCCTCTGGCCGCGGCCGAAGGCGTATAGGTACAGCGCTACCAGTAATGTCCAGAACCAGCATCGCGAGCTGATGAACGCTGCACTCTTCCGGATTGCCCAGATTGACCGGCAGTGTCACCTCACCCGAAACGTCGAGCAGCCGCACGAGGCCCTCGACCAGATCGTCAACAAAACACAGGCTGCGGGTCTGCTGCCCATCCCCGTCTACCGTTATCGGTTCGCCCCGTAGTGCCTGCAGGATGAAGTTGCTGACCACGCGGCCGTCATCCGCTCGCATGCCGGGCCCGTAGGTGTTGAAGATACGCGCAATCCGCACATCAACACCAAAATCACGGCGGTAATCGGCGCACAGCGACTCCGCGCAGCGCTTGCCTTCGTCATAGCAGGCACGCGGTCCGATGGGGTTCACCTGGCCCCAATCCTCCTCGCGCTGCGGATGCCGCAGCGGGCTGCCGTAGACCTCCGAGGTGGATGCCTGCAGCATGGGGATCCCCCGGCGGTGCGCGAGGTCAAGCATGTTCAGCGTGCCCAGCACCGCCGTGCGCGTGGTCTCGATGGGCTGCGCCTGGTACCAGCGCGGCGAGGCGGGACAGGCGAGATGGAAGATGCCCTCAATCTCCGACGGTACGGCCCGCGGCGGCAGCGGCTCGGTGACGTCGTGCTGCACCAACGTGAACCGTGGATGAGACCGGTACGGCGCCATTTGCAGCGCACTGCCGGTGCTCAGGTTATCCACACACAACACCCGGTGCCCGTCGCGCAGCAAGCGGTGGCACAGCGAGGCCCCCACAAACCCCGCGCCACCCGTGACCAGGTAGCCTCGGGTCGCGCTCACGGCTCCCCTTCCCTGACGCCAAGCCCCTTGCGCAGCACGGTCAGATAGCGCTCCAGAATGGCATTGAGCGTGCGGTGGTCTTCGCCGTAGACGCTCTCGAGCATGCGCTGGGCCTTTTCCGCTGCCAGCAGCCCCTCGAAGGCCGGCCTCCTGGCAATCGACGCACCGCGCTGCATCAGCCGCGCAATGGCATTCACCTCCCGGCCCGTCAGATCGGGATAGTACAGACCCAGCAGATAACGCCGCAGGGGAAACTTGTCCTGCTCCAGCCGGTGCCAGTTGGCACTCAGATTCTCGCCATGGCGATGGTATTCCAGCACCGTATCCGGGCAGTTGGCGAACACCGCCCCGGCCGCGACCATGCGGGTGTAGAACTCGTAGTCGTCGTCACCGCGGCGCTCGGCGCTGTAGTTCAGGTTGTGCGCGCGCAGAAACGCCCGGCGCATGATCACCGTGGGATGCACGAAGGCCCCATCCACCAGCAGCAGGCGCGCCTTGATCTCCGCATCATCGGCCGGCAGTTGCATGGGCAGGCGTTGCCCCCCGCTCACCTTGATGGCATTGCCACCCGCCAGGGTCACGCCGGGGTGCGCCGCCATGAACGCCACTTGCTTTTCCAGGCGGTCAGGCAGCGCCACATCGTCGGAGTCCATCACCGCAATGAACTCCCCCCGGGCCGCATCATTGCCCAGGGCCCGCGCCAGCCCCTGCCCGCCATTACTGGGCAGGGTCAGGAGCCGGATGCGGGCATCCCGCGGCGGGAACGCCCGCAGGACGTCCGCCGTTTCCGGGTCCGAGCCGTCATCGACAATAATCAATTCAAAGTCGTGGAAGGACTGCGCCAGCAGACTCTCAATAGCGCGGGGCGCCTGCTGGGCACGGTTGTAGACCGGCAGAACGAAGCTCACCGTCGGGGCGTTCATGAAGCCACCGCTGCATCAGCATGATCCGCCGCCAGCAGGGCGTCCAGCTGCTTGTGGAAACCCGCCGGCAGGCGGTTGCGCATGACTTCCAGCGTGGCCGGCGTATAGGCCAGACAAAGAGCCACTCCCTGGTCCGGCAAGGGTGCCTGCATCAGGTGCACGCCGGCCACCTGCGCGGCGGCAGTGAAGAGCCGGGCGGCGGGTGCGGCCGCCACACCTTTGAGCGCCATCCGCCCCACCCGCCAGTCCGACCCGATCACTGGGAGGCGCAACTCGCCGAATTGGGCGGATTCCAGCGCCGCGCGAATGGGCGCGAAATCATAGGCCAGGGCGGGATGCACCCGGTCATGGATCGTCTCCGGGAAGTAGGCGTCCACCAGGGCTTCGGCCACCGCATTACCCTGCCCGGGCCCCTCGGTGGGAAAGCTGTGCATGCCGATGTAGGAGCGCTGGTTCAGCTCCAGTACGCAGGGTTCACCCGCCGCGTCGGCAATCACATCAATGCCGCAGTTGAACAGGCCGATGGCCTTCGCCGCGGACTCGACGCAGGCCATGAGCGCCTGCGGCGCTGATGCGGTGAGATCCTCGTGATCGACGCCATAGGAAGTGTTGGCGAGCTGCACCCGCTCGCCGGCCGCGGGCACATCGCCGAAGGTCTGCCCGCGTCGCGCCAGAAAGGCCGAGATCAGGTCCGTCTGGTCCAGCGGATCCAGAAAGGGGTGATCGACGCGCCGCTGACCGAACGTCGCGATCAGCTGCTGCAGCGTGGAGCGACCATCCCCGGTCACCGCGGGCTGGCGCCGCAGGCTCACCGCCACGCAGCGGCCGTCCACCACGGTGGCGCGGTACTCGTCACCCGCCACATACTCCTCTACCAGCAGCCGCCCGTCGGCCAACGCCTCGACGGCGGGCAGCACCGCCTCCGCGGGAAGGTCCGCGGTCACGTCCCGCGCCATGGAGCCCGCCAGGGGTTTCACCACGAAACGCCCGTCAGGATGGCGCTCGAGGAACCGCGCGATCAGCGTCGTCTGGCCTTTCTCCACTACCAGCCCATCCGGCGTACGCACTCCAGCCCGCTTGAGTGCCGCCCTGGTCAGATGCTTGTCCTCGGCGATGGCGTTGGCGGCAGGATCGGTCCGATCCCCCAGGGTTCGCGAGAAGGTATGCGTTCGCTCGCCGTTGCTGAGGCTGAACACCTCGCCCCGGTGGCCCTGCATCGTCGCCCGGGCAAAGCGGCGCTCCTGGGTCGCGCGCTGGTAATGGAAGGTGACCTGCAGACCGCGCTGAAACGCCGCCAGCGTGACCAGAAAAGCACACAGGCCGATGCCCTTGGCCTGCAGCGCCGCATGACGCATCAGCGGATCCTGGAAATCCACCCGCGGCCGACGGGCCAGGGCCTGCGCCAGCACCTCCCGAGGCACGGCAGCGGCAGGCGCGGCGTCCGCCCGGGTCGCCACCAGCGACCGGGCGCGCACTGTCTTACGGGCCGGGCCGCGCTTGCGGCCGCCACGCGGCATCAGGCCGTACCCCCCACCGTTGTGGACCCGGGTGCCGCGAGCCGTGCTTCCTCCGGGCTCAGCAAGACATCAAAGGCATCCCGCATGGGGCCCAGCCACTCGGCATAGTGGGTCCACTGATCCACCGCACTACTGAAGATGGGCTGGCGCACCTGCTCGGAGCTGGGCGTCTGGATGGCACGCTCGGTTTCCCAGTAACGCAGGCACGGATCCTCGAAGGCCAGGCCACAGTGGTCCAGCAGCCGCCGGATCTCTGCCTCGGGTTCCGCCACCAGCGTCTCGTAGGAAATGCGATGCACCCGCCCGGGCAGCAGCGCCTCGAAATGCGCCATCAGCTCGGTATAGGCACGGTAGTAGAGCGCGATATCCACCTGATCGGAGGCATATTGCACCCCGGGGCCGAAATGCATCTTGAACAGGGCAAAGCCCGCCGCCATGGGCTGACGGCGAACGTCAATGATCCGCGCATTCGGCAGCAGCAGGTGAATCAGCCCGGTGTGCAGCCAGTTGAAGGGCATCTTGTCGATGAAGTGAGGCCGCCCGGTCACACACTCGCCCCGGCTGAGATCCAGATACTGCTGGCCCAGCCGGCCCCACTCCCGAGGTTGCAGCCGCCCCAGCAACTCGGCATTCAGCGCCTGCGCCATACCCGTCAGGCCCATGCCGCCGAAATGGCGGGCCAGCTGCGGCATGTAGGGTAGCTCGCGGGTGCCCTCCACCTGGCTGTGACTGGCCAGGATCTGTTCTACCAGCGTGGAGCCGGCGCGGTGCATGCCCAGCACGAACACCGGGTCGGCCGCCGCATGGCCCACCCCGGCGCGCTCGGCCAGAAACTCGGCGGTGAACACCTCCTTCACCTGCGCCACATAATCCTGCACCTGGCTGACATCGAAGGCATCGCGCTGTCGGCGGATGGCATTGGCCTGCTCATAGTGGTGGAACGAGGCCGCGTAGTCGCGGGCATCCTCCAGCGCCTTGCCCAGTGTAAAATGCAACGGCGCACGGTCGTCCTCGGCAAGCTGTGCATCCGCCAGCAGGTGCTCCAGGTAGGCGACGTCGTCCGGCGTAAACACCGCCAGCTTCATGCTGGACAGGCCGTGCCAGGCATTGCCGCTATGGGGCGCCCGTTCGATGGCCTTGCGATACGCGGCGATGGCCTCCTGTTGCTGGCCGACGGTCTTCAGCGCCTGGGCATACTGGGTCCAGTCATGGACACTGCCCGCATAGTCCCGGAAACAGCGAGCGTAGAGGTCAATGGCCTGATCAAAGCGGTTGGCCGCGGTCAGCAAACCGGCATGCAGCGCCTGGTAACGGGGGTTTTCAGGCGCTCGGGCCAGCAGGGCCTCACTGTGAGCAAGCGCCGCGTCCCAGTCACCCACCCGGCGCAGATGCGCCATCAATCGCTGCTGGCCCTGCAAGAATCCCGGTGCCAGTTCCACCAGGCGCTCCAGCAACTCGCGCGCCTCGTGCTCGTTCTGCTGGGCATCCGCCACATCGGCCATCACGCCCAGCGCCGCCAGGTCGTGGGGCACCACACGCAGATAGGCCTCGAGCAGTCTCCGCGCCTCCGGCCATTGCCGGGCATTCGCCGCGGCCAGAGCCTCCTTGATGACCGGCTGGGCCAGGCTGCGCTGCAGCAGCGGAAGATACGGCGTGTCCTCGGGACGCCCGCTGTCCGGGTGCTCGCCGCTTTCCACCCGGGCATTGATGGCGACGCGTTCACGCTCCATGCGTTCACGGTATGCGGCCAGGGCATCCGCCGCAGCCGGGTCATGCCCCGCTGAGGCCTGCAGCGGCTGGCTGCGCAGGCGCTCGAACAGCGCCACCACCTCCTCACGACGCCGTTCCGGCGCATGGCGCCGGCCTTCCCTCAACGCCAGCCCCACGGCCCGCGCGTAGAGGTCATCCTTTTCCATCAGCACCTGGATGAACTGGGACCAGCGCAGCAGGTCCGTCTTGTCGGGGGGCGCCAGGTGATTGGCCGCCAGCGCCGCCGGCAGGTCGAACAGGATGCCGCCCTCACCCAGCACCTCCGGGATGCCGCCGTTGCGCATGGCCAGCACCGGCACCCCGGCGAGCAGGGCCTCGGCCATCACCCGCCCGGCGGCCTCTTCCCCCAGCGACGGCACCAGCAACAGTGCCGCCTCCTCGTAGACCGGCGCCATATCGCGGGTATGCGGATGCCAGTCGATGCGGTCCAGATCGGCGGCGGCAACGCCGAGCGCCTCCCAGTGACTTCGCGCAGTGCGGCTTTCTACCACCCTGCACTTGATTTCCGGATCCAGCACCGCCAGCTGGGCGGCGATATTGATGAAAAACAGCCCGCCCTTGTGGGGCGCCGGGTTGATCAGAGTCACATAGCGCTGCCGCCGCGTACGGATACGCGCCGGTTCGCGATTGATCCTGCCATCGAACACCTGGGGCACGATATCGCCAATGACATGCGCCTCCCGGCCCAGGGTTTCCCGGCACACGTCGCCGACAAAGCCGGTGGGCACGATTACTTCATCGACCGCCGCCAGGCGCACCTCCGGCCGGCGCAGCAGGGCCGGATTGGCGACGAAGAAGACCGTACGCGCCCCCTGCCGCTGGGCCTGGGCCAGCAGCGGCTGGAGCATGGGCGAGGAATAGGTCAGCACCACATCGGGCGCAAACGCCTGCAGCCGTGCCCGTGCCATACGCAGGTAATCCTGCACCTCCCAGGGCCGCAGCAGCCGCTGCTGGGTGGATTGGGTGACCAACACCTCGTACGGCACAGCGCCAACCTGCACGCCGACGACCTGTCCGGCATTGCGATCCGGGTCGAGCGCGGGATCCGCTTCCGCCAGCGGATACTCCCGATCGCCGTCACAGCAACCGAGCGTCGCCGCCCGCACCTCCCAGCCGGCCTCGCCCAGGGCTTCCAGCATGGCCCGCGCACTCAGCGCCGCACCGCTGGACTGGTCAAACAGGCAGGCCTCACTCACAAACAGCAGTCTGGGCAAGCAACACTCCCTGAAGAAAGAGGAACCGGAACACCAGGGCGCCATCGAGCCTGGCACTGTCATGCCGCAGGCCACCCAGGACTGGACCAGGCTTGACGATGGCTCGTGGGGTCACAGGATGACCGCCCGGGCGAATACGGCTTCGCCCGGGCGGCTCGATTGACGGCTTACTAGCCGGGCATATGCGGATCTTTCTCGTCGGCACCGAAGTTGTCGGCCGAGAACGTCCCATCGCCGATGGTGTTGACAAGGGCCAGCTTGTAGAGCTCAGCCGCCTCCACGGAGTCGTCACCCGCAGAAGACTGCTGATGCGCCCAGATCGCCGTCAGGCTGTCATCATCCGAACCGGTGATGGCGAAGATCGAGGTGTTCAGCTGTCCGTTATCGTCAGCTTGCAGGAAGAAACTTCCGCCATTGGAAAGCAGATTCGCAATCTCTTCCGCGCTGCCCAGGTCAATCCCGGAGGGGGCACTGGAAATGATGCCGAACTCGTCCTGACTGAGATCAAAGGGCGTCCCGGGGATGTTGCTGACTGCCTCGACATCCCCGACTTCCGTGCTGGCCTTGAGCGGACCCTCAAGCGCGATCCGGTCGTCGTCCACGTGGAAGTTGTGGATGATGTCCGGGCCGTCGTTGCCGAGGGTCAGTACGTTGACCTCGGACTCGCCCTCGCCATCGCCCCACTCGAACGGGTCCAGGCCGTCGACGGTACGCTCCACGTCACCGGCATCCACTGCATCCGCCTCGGCCTCGGCACCCTCGGCAGCCGTCTCGGATCCAACGAGTCCCGTCAGATCATTACCATCGCGATCTACGGTGTAGAGCCGCAGACCGGCTGCCGTATCGGCCTCATCAAACACACCACCTTGCAGGAACTCGGTCCGTAGTCCTTCCTCCGTGTATTCACCCGACTCGGAGCCGAAGAGGGTTTCGTCGCCCTCGGACTCACCCTCGCTATCCAGCTCCGGCGAAGCCTCGATGGCGTCATAGCCATCCTCCGGATTGGTGAAGGTCTGACGCACTCCATCAGGTTGTGGGTCACCGAACGCGAGGTTGGGCGCCAGCTCGTCGATCAGGGTATCCAGACCCTGGTCAAGGACGTTACCGAACGCGCCCGCCACCCCGGCCTCGTTGGCGAGCCCCGAACCAGCCAGATCGCTGGCGATCAGGTCATAAAGCTCGATGCTCTTGCCACCGTCCAGGTTCAAGCGAATCGACAGGAAATCCTTGTCCTGGAAGATCTCGTGGAAGTCGGTCGCATTCTCGGCCACCTGAATGCTCGCGACCGCGCCCTTGAGCGCATCGACGTCCTCGAGATCCGAGAAGCGCAGGACATCCCCGCGACCGGGCTCGTCCCCGAGCGTGAACCCGAAGATCCGCAGCGGATCCGACTCCAAATCCTCGGTCGTCACGACCACTTCATCCGACCCGAACTCTTCAAACAGCCCGACTTCACCCGGACCGAATGCAAAGAAACTCAGGGGGAAGTCGAGTTCAGCGTCAGACGTGGGTTGAAACGTGCTGATAACCACATGGTAATCTTCGCCGGCCTCGAGCTCCTCCTGTATCGCAGGCAGCCGATCCTTTCTTAAAGCACCATTAACCATAGCCCCAACGAGGGCATCCTCTATCGCCTCCGGCAACGTGCCGTCCCACTCGGTACCGTTCCACTGGGTTTCGTAATCATCGTTGTAGAAGAGCAAGTTATCGCCTGGGTTGTCCGGGTCAAACTCCTCGCTGTAAATCAGAAGCAGGGTATCAACCGGCGCGTCGGTTTGTCCGAAGGTGTACGTTCCAGATTCGGTTGGGGTGAATACCTGTGTGACGTAGTTATACACATTATCACCCGCCTCAAAACTCTCGGCTCCGGTCAAAATATCATCAAAACGACCACGGCTAAGAAGTGGAAAATTGGCCCCAAAATTGAGGATTTCAGAGTTCGTCTCATCAAGCTCAAACTGCGTGAGCAACAGCCCGTCACCGTCCTCCGGCATCGTCACATTCGCTCCGAGCTCGCCGGAAATCGTGTTGTTGGCGACCCCCGACTCCAAGTCGGACAAGTTCTTCAGCGCAAAACCGCCATTATCCAGATCGCTGCGTTCGCCTCGCTCGAATCCACCAGCCCCATCACTCACGAATACAGGGGCAAGCACGATGTCCTCGGTGCCCGAGGCAAAGACACGGTGATCGCCGTCCGGGGCGTCATCCGTCTCGTCCACCACCGGTGTGGCCGAGATCGCGGGATCGCCGAACAGGGTCTCATTGCCCGCGCCGGGATTGGCAATGGTGGCGTCCTCCTGCGACACGTTTTCGGCTTCACGGTCCACGCTTACATCGTCACCCAGGCTTTCCGACGCGACGAAATCCGTGCCGTCGGTGGTGCTGGAAGATGCGACGGTCTCCGTGCCGTCGGTCACCAAAACGCCGGCGGGTTCGGTCTCTTCCACGCTGAATTCGGTGGACAATGAACCGCCGTCGAATGTAACCGTGACCTCGTCTTCAGCACCGGACACGTCCTTACCCAGGATTCCGTCACCAGCCACTGCGGCCGTCACCAGGAAGTCGCGATTGTCACCATCGACCGTAACGCTATCGATGAACTCATCCGCTTCGAGTGCGTCCTTGATGGCCTGCGCCACATCCGCCCGGTCGGACGTGTTCTCAAAGGTCACCGAGACGGCTTCGGCGCGCCCCATATTGATCACCAGGGCTTCGCCGGCGCCGTTAAGGCTGTCCATGAAGCTGCCCGTGAAGCGCAACTCCATCTGCTGCTCCTCACTGTTGTCGTCGTCAATGCTCTCCCGCGTCAGGTTCGAAACCGTGAACGGATTGGCACCGCCAAATTTGGCCGTCAGCGTCAGCGTCGGCGTCGGGGCCGAGTTGGAGTCGTCCAACTCGATCCCGCCGGCCTCAAGCACCGCGGAGATCCCGTCGCCACCGTTGTTTGAGTCGTCGCTGATGGCCGTCTCGAGCTGGCTTTCAAGATCCTCGAGGATTTCAAGGCGTGTATCGCCATCCACCTCAAAGGTCTCGCCGGCCACAGTGATCGAGAGCGGTCGACCGGAATCCGAGAAGAAGTCACCGTCACTGAACTCATCCTCGAACTCAATCGTGGTGACCTGCTTCACGGCATCCACCGAGGCCCCGGCACTGATGTTCAGATCCGTGCCAAAGCTTTGGCCCTCGAAGGTCAACGTCGTGCCATCCCGACTGACCGCGACATCGTTCGTCAGCGGATTATTCTGGCCGTCTTCCCCTTCATCCAATGCATCAAAGAGCGCCTGGATCGTGGCGTGCGCGTCATCGTCCACCATATCCACGGTGAAGGTCTGGCCCAGAACGGTCACGGACACTTTGCCGTCCGACTCCGCCTCATCGATGGCTTTCTCAAAGTAGTCACCGTCGGTGCCACTGAAGCTCACCGTGGTCTTCTCGGTCTCACCAGGCTCGCTGATCGTGGCAGACGACACGGTAAACGCTTCGCGTACCGCCTCGGCCGAAGTCAGTGTGATCGTGCCTCCATCCTCGGAAACCTCTCCAACCAGCCCCGCCAGGCTACCGTCACTGATTTCCGCCTGAATGGCCGCCACAAGGTCGTCCAGCGTCTGCTGGGCGTTGTTATTGACCATGTCGACCTCGATCGGCGCCAGCGCATCTTCGCCATCCGGCTGGATGGTGACGCTGAGCTTGCCCTGGTCGCCAAAGTAGTCCCCATCCGTGGTGCTGAACGTCACCTCGGCGAGTTGCTTGACCCCCTCATAGTCGAGGACCGCGTCATCGATACGGAAGGTCTCCTTACCCGCCTCGGCCGCGGTGAGGACGATATCGCCTTCATCCAGTTCCACAGATTGCAGCAGGGCGGCGAGGTCGTCGTCCTTTGGAACGGCCTCGGTGGAAGAGCCTTGCGCATCGGATTCCTCTATTGCAATTCCCTCCGCCTCAGCAAGTGTGCCACTTATAGTTACGGAGAGACTGGCGTTTTCACCAACCCTGGTACTGCTAATGACGATGTCGCCGTTACCATCGATCTCCGCCGAGATTCCGTCCAGGACATCAATGAACAAGACAAAATCGCCGACGGTTGCAGGATTATAATAATTACCCAAAGAGATGGGAGGCGGGGAACTGGAACCATCGACATAGACGCCGACACCCGAAGCTGCCTGGGTATCGCCAGAGAAAAGACCAGCGTTGGAATCGCTAACGCCCCCATCCCCGGACGTAGTATAAAAGAACGACAATGTCTGACCCAGTTCACCTAGCGGGTCGCCATCGTTGAAATCGCCCTCAATCGTTACCACAGCCGGCAGCTCTTGTGCCTCTACGCCGTTGATCCCGAGGTCGATCGCATCCACCAGCGCCTGGGCGGTATCGCCGGGTTCACCCGCGACCATGTCCGCGCTGACGACGGCGGTGCCTTCGCCCTGGGAATCACTGACGGTGAGGAAGACCTCGCCACCGTCGAAGTAGACCTGTGCGCCGCGGCCGTCGCTGCTGACGTCAGTGCCGTCGGTGAAGAAATCGTATTGGGTAGCGTCTTCCAGCGTGATGGTCGCCGTCTGGAATTCGCCCTGGAAGTCCAGCTCGCCCGTCGCATCCAGCGGGTCAGGTTCCTCGGTGGCGGCAGTGATGCGGAGTGTACCGTCGCCGACGACCGTCGCTGATTCTATAGTGGATTTTAAGCTAGCCTCACCCTGCACCGCATCAGCCAGATCACTGAGGGACTGTGCCGGATCACCGGCGACCATAGCGACTTCAACCGTTTGGCCGGCAATTTCCACGCGAAGCTGGCCGCCATCGAAATAGTCATCCGGATCGGTGCTGAAGGTGACGTCGGTCCGCTGCTGCACACCGTTTTGTTCGATCTCCACCGTCTGGACCGAGAAGGACTCCTCCCCACCCTCAGAGGCGGTCAATACAAGCTTGCCGTCGCCATCGATGGTGGCCTCGACCGCGTCGCTAAGATCCTGCTTGTCGTTGATCGCGGCCTTGAGGGCCTCGATGGACGCAGCAACATCCGCCACGTCGAGTTCGAGATCCTGAACATCCCCCGGCACGAAGGTTTCACCATCACCCGCCGGCCGGAAGATGGGGCCGAGGACAACGCGGCCATCGCCCTGAGGCTCTTCCACGAGCGTCAGCTGTTCATTGGTTCGGTCGGGGCCAAAATCTATATTCGCCCCAAGCGCACCCAGAAGCTCTTCGATCTGCGCGCTGTCAACTACCTGGGCGCCATAAGCACCCAAACCCGCCGCTCCGCCGATCAGGTCCGCGACGGCTCCGGATGGAATGGCGTCCTGCGCGATGAGGTCGATCAGCTCTACACTGCCTCCGCCTACAAGATTGAGCCGGAACGAGATGAAGTCCTTGTCCTGGAATACCTCGTTGTAATTGGTCAGGTTCTCGGCAATCTCGACCGACTCGATCGCGTCTGCGAACTCCGAAATATCGGCGGCCTCTCCGAGATCGACAAACCGCACGACATCAGCCGTTGCGCCGGACCCAAGGGTCAAGCCGTGGATACTCAACGTATTGCCGGCGTTGATCTGGTTAACGTCGACTACAACCTCGTTGGCGTCGAAGTCACCACTTAAGGCAAGGCTGCTATCGACCTTATCGTTGGCGATCGCGGAGTCGAGATCCGTTTCGTTCTTCAGAACGAAGCCGTCGAAGAACACCACATCGGACTCCACCGTGTAGGCGTCATCGTCAACAACATCGATCTCGATCGCGACCGTCCGATCGAACGGCGTGTTATTGCCCTCGTTGGTGCGCGTGGGCCAGCCCTCGCTGTCAGGGAACTCCACCTCCCAGATCGTTTTCTGGCCATCGTTTTCGATGAGCTGGATGCGGCTTTCGCCATCGCCGGACCCGTCCAGCACCTCGAGGCCACGCTCGAAGTTGCCGGTAATCTGAAGCTGCAGGGTTTCATTAGCTGGGTCGTCGATGACGCGGGCGTCGCGCACGTCCTGATCGTCGATCAGGGTGTGCAACGCAGCCTCGACGTCCTCAGCACTCAGGTTGGGGAAGCTGAGAAACAGCTCATCGCGATCGGCGACGATGAACGCTCCATTATCGGAAGCATCAGCGAACGCCGTAGATTCCGACCCATTCAGGTTGTCCAGGATCTCGACACTGAAGATTTCCCGGTCGCCGATGGAGTAGGTGGAGCCCCCAAGCTTTCCGAATGACAAGAGTTGGGCCATGCTGGGGGTATCTCCATCCTCAAGCCCCAGTTCCACGATTCGATGTTGCGGCAGGAATGCAAAACCCGAAGGAACAGTGAACGAGCCATCCTCCGGTTGACCCGACAAACGCAAGGCACTGACCTCTGTAAAACTTTCCCCTGAAAGATCATAGAACTTGCCCACCACCACATCGTCGGGGTCAGCGAGATTGCGGCTATCGAGGATTGCATCCGCCAGACGCTGAACCGCGTCCGCCGGATCCTGACCGGCTTCGAGCTCGGCCGTTTGATACACCTTGCCGTTGATCGTCACCGTAAGTACGGACCCCTCACGGTATTCCTCATCTTCGGTGGAGAAGGTAACGGTGCTGATCGGGAAGGTTTGACCGTCGAAGCGGGTCTCGTAGATGACGGAATCCTGTGCGCGGGCCGTTTCCTCACCGGGCAGCTTGATCACATCGGCACCGAGTCCGCCGACGATCTCGTCGCCACCGGTGCCGGCGCGGATGACGTCGTCGCTGTCACCCGCCTCGATGCGCAGGTTGATATCCGAACCGAAGCCGATGAAATTCATGTCGGTATCCGGGTCCGGCGTGCCCTTGGCCACCACCTGTTCGGCCGCGGCCAGCGCCGCACGCTGATCCGGATCGCCCAGGGCGACCTTGACCACCGCATAGCTGTCCTCGACCGAGTAGGTGAGATCGAAGGTGTCAAAGCCCTTCTGCGACAGCGCCACCGCCTGCTCCACCGTCAGCGGGTCGGTGATCTCCAGTGGCACGGTGGACGGGTCATAGCCGGCGATGCGGTCGGCGAAAGACTGAACCAGGCTATTCCCATCGAACACGTCATTGAGTGAGAACGCGTTGTCCGCATTATCCTGGTCAAACTCATTTTGGTCGTTCCACGTGGCGTTGACGGTAAAGTCAACAGGATCCCCGGACACGTTACCTGCAGCGCCTACCGCAACGGCAAAGAGGGACCCTCGCCCGTCCAGATTGACGCTGGCAGCCCAATCACCCTCAGCGTCCGCTACCGTAGTGGCGAGTACCGTTGTACCCAAAAGCAAGGTGACCGTGGAACCGGCGTCCGCCGTGCCCTCGATGGTCTGGCTGGCGGTGTTGGAGCGGATTTCTTCGGTGGTGATCTCCGGCGCAGTGGGCGATACGGTGTCGATCACGAAGGACCGCGCCGAGACGTGACTGGTGTTTCCAGCCGCATCGGTGGCGATTGCCGTTACGGTTTCCGAGCCCTGACCGAAGTCACCTGGCAGAGCAGCAGCGGGGATATCAACAGTCCAGTCGCCGTTCGAGTCCACCTGAAGGGTGTTGCCGCCAAGCAGTTCATAACCGCTGGTAAAGACCAGGGTCACCTCAGCTGCCCCGGGCGCGGTGCCAGAGATGGTGACATCACTATCCGCCTCGGTGACGTCGATGAGGTCATCTCCGGCGATCACGTTGATGGTCGGCGCCGCCGGTGCCTCGGTGTCGAGCACAAAGGCATCTACCTCAGATGCCTGGCTGCTTTCGTTACCCGCACTGTCAGTTGCTGTGGCGGTTACATTCACGGTGCCGTCGCCGAGCGCGGCGAGCTCGCTGGCGCTGAGCGATACGGACTGCTCAAGCCCGGTGGCAACCAGGCTCTTCGTGACGGCGGACTCGCGACCCTCGCCGTTCGCCGGGTCAAACACGATCTCGATGATCGCACCTGCCTCGGCCTTCACCTGCAGCAAGGCGTCCTGGCCATTGACGGACTGTGGTTCACTCTCGATCTGCGGGGCTGTGAGGGTGATCACCGGCGCATCCGGCGCAATCGTATCGACCTCAAACGTCCGCGACACCGCACCACTGACGTTGCCCGCTTCGTCCAGCTGAACGGCGGTAATGGTCTCGCCGCCCTGGCCGAACAGATCGGACGCATCATCCGCATCGAACGTGACCGACCAGTCACCAGTCTCCGCGTTCGACGTCAGTTCGGTAATCACCTCACCCGAGGTGGTGGTCAGGCGCACCGTCGCACCCGCTTCCGCCTGACCGCTGATCACCAGATCACTGTTGGCGGCCGCATTAACCACGTCACCGTCACCGATCTCGGCAATCGACAGGCCTTCCGGAACCTCAGTGTCCAGGGTGAAATTCACGGTACCAATGGATGCGGTCGCGTTGCCCGCAGCATCCATTGCCGTCGCGTTCACCGTGATCTCGCCATCACCCAGCGCCTCAACCTGCTCCGGCGTTAGCACCACCGGCACCGGGCTGTCTTCGCCCTGACCAGTCAGCGTTACAGTCTCGCTGACAGAAGTAAGGAAACTAACCTCGACGGTCTTGCCCACTTCAGCACTAACTTTCACCGCGCCATCAAAAGCGTTCTGTGCCGTGGCGTCACTATGCACCACTTCAAGAGTCGGGGGAGTCGGCGTCATCGTGTCGACCTCAAAGGTCCGCGACACCGCACCACTGACGTTGCCCGCGTCGTCCAGCTGAACAGCGGTAATGGTCTCGCCGCCCTGGTCAAAAACATCCGCCGCATCAGCAACCGTGTATGTCCAGTCACCGTTAGAGTCCGCCTCAAACTCGGCGATCACCACACCCGAGGTGGTGGTCAGACGCACCGTCGCACCCGCTTCCGCCTGACCGCTGATCACCAGATCACTGTTGGCGGCCGCATTAACCACGCCACCGTCACCGATCTCGGCAATCGACAGGCCCTCCGGCGCCTCGGTGTCCAGAGTAAAGAGGTTCGACTCGGTCGTCGTACCACTCTCATTACCGGCCGCGTCGGTCGCCACCGCGCTGACCGTGATCGCACCATCAGCCAGCTCGGCATGGCCCGGCACCGCAACCAGCTGCGGCGCACCCGTACCCGTCAGCGTGAGATCCACCGTGTCGGTGCCGTCGTCGAACGTCACCACCACCGTGCTGCCCGCCTCGGCAGACACCGTCACCGCACCGTCCGCCAGGTTCTGTGCCGTGGCGTCACTGTGTACCACTTGTAGGGTCGGACCTGCCGGTGCGCTGGTATCAATCGCCTCCAGCGTCGCCGCCACCGTGCTGGTGTTCTGCTCAAGCCCGCTGTCCAGGCTGGCCGAGACCACCACCGCCTCGCTGCCATCGAACGCATCGGCCTTGGCGGTGTAGGTCGCCTCTCCGTCAGCCTCGGAGATGTCGAACTTGTCCTCGACCTGAGTCGAGTCCAGCAGCGTCCCGTCGACGTAGATCTCAACGTCCGCCGCCGCGTCACTCACCGTGAACCCGGCATCGAACAGACCATTGGCCTCGTTC
>NZ_KB898910.1:0-29972 GCF_000377925.1 Thioalkalivibrio sp. AKL12 | reverse complement strand
GATCGACGTTGTCGTGCACCGAGAACGGCATGGTGGTGTTGGCGCCGTAGACCGAGCTCGAGCTGGCATAGACCAGGTGCTCGACGCCGTTATGGCGGCAGCCCTCCAGGATGTTGCCGAAACCGACCAGGTTGGTGTCGACATAGGCCGCCGGGTTCTCCAGCGAATAGCGCACGCCGGCCTGGGCCGCCAGGTTGACCACCCGCTCCGGGCGGTGTTCGCGGAACACCCGCTCCATCGCGGCGCGATCGGCGATGTCCTCGCGCACCTCGGTGAAGTTCGGGTGGTCCTGGGTGCGCGCCAGGCGCGCCTCCTTCAGCGAGACGTCGTAGTAGTCGTTCAGATTGTCGACGCCGACCACCTGGTTGCCACGCTCCAGCAGGCGCAGGCTCAGGGCGCTGCCGATGAAACCGGCCGAGCCGGTTATGAGTACTTTCATTTTGTTCTTTGTGTTGGTGTGTGTTGATTGATGGGGTGTTCGCGGGCGGCCCCGCTCCTACAAGTGCTTTGGATTCCGGCGATTTTCGGCGCTTTCGTCGTGGTGACGTATCAAGGGCTGCGGCGTTCCCGGAGACTGCCGCGTCGCTGCGCTCCTCGCAGTGACGGGGGTGTGTTCTTTGGCTTCCCGGGAGCCGCGCTGCCCCTCCGTCATCCCGGAAACCGCGGAGCGGTTATCCGGGATCTCGTGCGTCCGGGCGCCCCCACCGGTGGAGATCCCGGCTCTTCGCTTCGCTGCGGCCGGGATGACCGGGAAGGTGTGCCGGACGGGTCGTTGGTATGTGGGGTGGCCCGGGGCTCGCGGCCGGCTTTGGGCGGGGGCTTCGCCGCCAAGGCGGCTCCGGTTGGCGTTCACTATGGGTTGCGGATGAAGCCCATGGCTTCCAGCTTGAGCAGGATGCGGTGCGCGGCTTCGTCCGGGGCCATGTCGCGGGTATCGATACGCAGCTCGGGGTGCTCGGGTTCCTGGTACGGGTCATTGATGCCGGTGAATTCCTTGATGAGGCCGGCGCGAGCCTTGGCGTAGAGGCCCTTGCGGTCGCGCGCCTCGCAGGTCTCCAGGGGCGTGGCGACGTGGACCTCCAGGAAGCCGCCGTGCTGCTCGATGCGTTCGCGCACGCGGCGGCGCATGTCGGTGTACGGGGCGATGGGGGCGCAGATGGCGCAGCCGCCGTTCTTGGTGATCTCGCTGGCCACGTAGCCGATGCGCTGGACGTTGATGTCGCGGTGCTCCTTGGAGAAGCCAAGCTCGCTGGAGAGCTCCTTGCGCACGATGTCGCCATCCAGCAGCGTGACGGCGCGCCCGCCCAGTTCCATCAGCTTCACCCGCAGGGCGTTGGCGATGGTGGACTTGCCGGAGCCGGACAGGCCGGTGAAGAACACGGTGAAGCCCTGCTGGTGGCGCGGCGGGAAGGTGCGGCGCAGCTCCTGGACGACCTCCGGGTAGGAGAACCACTCGGGGATGTCCAAGCCCTCGCGCAGGCGGCGGCGGAACTCGGTGCCGGAGAGGTTGAGCACCTCCTCGCCCTCTTTCACCTCGTCGGCCGGGACGTATTCGGCACGGTCCTCGACGAAGCTCATGGCCTGGAACGGGACCATCTGGATGCCGATCTCGTCGGCGTGCTGCTGGATCAGTTCCTGCGCGTCGTACGGGCCGTAGAAGTCCTGGCCATCCGAGCCCGGGCCGGGGCCGGCGTGGTCGCGACCGACGATGAAGTGCGTGCAGCCGTAGTTGCGGCGGATAATGGCGTGCCACAGCGCCTCGCGCGGGCCGCCCATGCGCATGGCCAGCGGCAGCAGGCTGAGCTGGGTCGTCTGCTCCGGGGCCTGGCGCAGCACGTGCTCGTAGCAGCGCACGCGCACGTAGTGGTCCACGTCGCCCGGGCGGGTCATGCCCACCACCGGGTGGATCAGCAGGTTGGCCTCGGTCTGGCGCGCGGCCATGCGCGTGAGCTCCACATGCGCGCGGTGCATCGGGTTGCGCGTCTGGAAGGCGACGATGCGGTTCCAGCCGAGCTTGTGGAAGTACGCGCGCAGCTCCGCGGGGCTGTAGCGGTAGTTGCGGAAGTCGTAGTGCACGGGGGATTCGATGCCGTGCAGCGTGCCGCCCAGATACACGGGGCCGGAGCGGTTGAACAGCACGTTCACCGCCGGGTGGGCCTCGTCCGTGGTGGCGAACACCTGCCGGGCCTCGTGGGTCTTGTCCGGCGTCCAGCGGCTTTCGACGTCCATCACCGCCAGCATCACGCCCTCGGCGTCGCGCAGGGCGATGCGGGTACCGGGCGCGGCCTGCTCGGCGAAGGCCCCGCTCACGTCCAATGTGACCGGCATCGGCCACAACGTGCCGTCAGCCAGGCGCATGGTATCCAGCACGCCCTCGTAGTCCGCCTGCCCCATGAAGCCCGTCAGCGGCGAGAAGCCGCCGTTCAGCAGCAGCTCCACATCGCACGCCTGGCGCTCTGTCAGATCCCAGCTCGGGAAATCGCGCGCCTCGGCCTTCAGCTCGTTGGCTGCGGCCTCGCCCAGATAGCGATCACACAGCGTGCCGCCGTACGGTTCGATCAAATCCATGAGGGTATGTATTCCTGTCGTTTCATGTGTGTCTGCATTCATCAGGCCACGAATGGTACCGGCCCGGGACCCGCACCTGCCGTGGCTCGGGGACTTGCAGGAGCCGAGCCCCTCGGCGATTGGGGCGTTGGTCAGGCCCCATCGCCTAGAGGGCTGGGTTCCTACGGGGTGGGTGGCTCATCCGCGGGTTTGGCGTTTTGCACCTCGGCGCGGAGTTGTTCGATTTCGGTCATCAGGGCTTCGTGCTCGGCGCGTTTGCGCTGGAGCAGGCCGTACGCCAGGCGGGCCTTTTCCTGCAGGCCGTTCGGCGTGAGCTGGTACAGGTAGGCCGAGCGGTTGTCCGAACGCCGGAAGTTCTGAGCCTTGACCCAGCCGCGGTCGAGCACGGCCCTGAGCGCGTAGTGCGTCTTGCCCACCGACAGGCCCAGCGCCCGCGCGAGCTGGCGCTGGCTCATGTCCGGCTCGCGCTCCAGCAGGCGGAGCACTTCCAGATGAAGGTCTTCTGCAATCAATAGGTTATCGATTCGGTGGGCAGCGTTTGGGCACGCTACCGCCGGGACGGTGCACCCGGATTATTCGCGGGCCCGCCCTGAGGGAAGCTGCTGACTGTGCGTTCACCGGGTGAACGAAGGGCGAAAGTAGAGCATATCGGCCGGTCGCATGGCAATGGGACGGGCGCGCAAGAAAGGGCAACGGGAGGGATTGGTTTCTGCCGGCCCCATCGGGGCAGTCCCGCGGCTGGAGATCCCGGCTCTTCGCTTCGCTGCGGCCGGGATGACGGGGTCCGGTTACGGCCGGAATGACGGGGTGGGTGTAGCGTTCCGGCCGCTGGCTAACGCTGCTGCGTGTCGGCGCGGGGATACCGGCACGCGGTCAATGTGCAGACACCCAGTTTTGCACCTGCAGCCCGGGCACACGCTCAAAATCGCGCCCATTGTTCGTCACTAGTACGGTTCCTGTGGCCCGTGCGTGCGCCGCTATCAGAAGGTCGTTTGCGCCAATGGGGGCGCCAGCGTGTTCCAGCCCAGCCCGGATGTCTCCGTAATGGTCGGCTGCTTCTTCCGGCCACTCGCACACCTGCGTGAAAGCCAGAAAACGCTCCAATGCGGCCTCGCTACGCTCTTTCTGATGCGACCGGCAAACGCCGTAACGCAATTCCGCCAGGACGACGGCGGATAGGCCGACCTCCCCCACCGGCACGTGGCGTAACCGTTCGTGCACCTCGGGCGGCCGGCGTTTCATGATGTAGATACAGATGTTCGTGTCCAGCATATAGCGCATGGATCACAACGCCTCGCGATCCTGGGCCATTCGATCCTCGATCGAATCGGGAAAGTCGTCGGGCAGGGTCTCGGCAGGACCCAGGAAATAATCATCCCAGGACCGCGGCTTGGCCCGCAGGATCAATGCGTCCCCGCGCTTTTCGATGACCACCTCATCGGTATCGAACGTAAATCCCTTCGGCAGCCGTACGGCCTGACTGCGCCCATTCCGAAACAAACTGGCCGTGCGTCGCTTCATTATCTAGCCCCAAAATGGCTGCATATGCCTAAAGCATATCCCATCCAGCGGCGTGTTTCCAGGCCTCATCGCTCAGTGGGTCCGACTCATACAACCAGCGCGGCCTTCCGTCATCCCGGAAACCGCGTAGCGGTTATCCGGGATCTCGTGCGCCCGGGCTGGCCCCCGCCGGTGGAGATCCCGGCTCTTCGCTTCGCTACGGCCGGGATGACGAGGTGGGGTAGCGCTGCGCCGGGTGACGGGGCGTGTTCTTCGTCATCCCGGGAGCCGCGAAGCCCGGGGCCCGCCATCCTGGAAACCGCCCTGCCCCTTCGTCATCCCGGAAACCGCGGAGCGGGTATCCGGGATCTCGTGCGCCCGGGCTGGCCCCCGCCGGTGGAGATCCCGGCTCTTCGCTTCGCTGCGGCCGGGATGACGAGGTGGGGTAGCGCTACGGCCGGGATGATGAGCCAGGGGGCGCCCTCCGGCCGAGGTCGTGTGGCGCAGGGCCGCGAGGGCCGTGGGCAGTTGAATTGTAGGAGCCGAGCTTCTCGGCGATGGGGCATTGGTTAGGCCCGATCGCACAAGCGCGGTGCGTGCCCCTGCAGGGCAGAATCCGTGGTTATGTGGAGCTTAGAAAACGGGAAACGGTTTTTTCTCTGGCCGAACCGCCCCGGGTTCCCCGCAGCCCTCGGGCATTCATGAATCCAGGCGATTCAAAAGAAGATCGAGCGCGTTGGCCATGACAGGTACATCGTTGCACGCTGTGTTCCACACAATACGGTCATCAACCTTCGCATAGCCATGAATAAGAAGGTTTCGTAGCTCGACCGCTGCTCGTAGCTGCGGCACTTGCTTCGCAATCTCCGGATCGAGCTTATCCAACTGGCCGAGCGCTTCACCCAGGATCTCCAGCTGACGCTCGACAGCCGAGCGCATCAACGCATTATGAAGTTATGCATCCTCATTGGCATCGCCGATGAAGTCCGCGACGCGGCGGGCGGCTTCACGGGCATCCCACAAATAGGCTCGAGGATCACGCCGCATGGACCGATTCCCGATGCCTGTCGACCTCGGCCTGCACATAGGGGTTGGCCAAAGTCTCGGGGGTAATTAGATCGACCGGGCGCCCCAGGACGCGGCTCAGAGCGCTTCGAAACGCCAGAAACGGCTCGAGGGACGTGGCCGCTTCACTTTCCGGCGCAAACTCGACCAGGAAATCGACATCCGATCGGACGGGATCAAAATCGACAGCTCGTGCAGCGGACCCAAACACCTCCAAGCGCCGGACACCATAACGTCGGCAAATGGATTCAATCGCCTCTCGGTTCTGGTGAATCAGTGGATGCACGAACCGACCTCCTGCTCATAACATGATCTACATGATGCCTCGACAGGCAACGCGCTGCACACGCACGTGAGTCAAACACATCGGCCTATCCGGTCGCCCCGGGCCCCACACCAACCGCCCTCATCCCGGGATCCGCTGAGGGATCATCCGGGACCTCGTACGGCCGGGCGGCCCCACCGGCGGAGATCCCGGCTCTTCGCTTCGCTACGGCCGGGATGACGGGGTGGGAAGACGTACGGCCGGGATGACGGGGTGGGGTAGCACTGCGCCGGGTGACGGGGTGTGTTCTTCGTCGTCCCGGAAACCGCGGAGCCCCAAGGCCCGCCATCCTGGATACCGCCCTGCCCCTTCGTCATCCCGGAAACCGCGCCACCCCGCCGTCATCCCGGAAACCGCGGAGCGGTTATCCGGGATCTCGTGCGTCCGGGCTGCCCCCGCTGGTGGAGATCCCCGCTCTTCGCTTCGCTGCCGCCGGGATGACCGGGAAGGTGTGCCGGACGGGTCGTTGGTATGTGGAGTGGCCCAGGGCTTGCGGCCGGCTCTGGTGGGGGCTTCGCCGCCAAGGCGGCTCCTACACGGTGGGTGGCTCATCCGCGGGTTTGGCGTCTTGCACCTCGGCGCGGAGTTGTTCGATTTCGGTCATCAGGGCTGCGTGCTCGGCGCGTTTGCGCTGGAGCAGGCCGTACGCCAGGTGGGCCTTTTCCTGCAGGCCGTTCGGTGTGAGCTTGTACAGGTAGGCCGAGCGGTTGTCCGAGCGGCGGAAGTTCTGCGCCTTGACCCAGCCACGATCGAGCACGGCCCTGAGTGCGTAGTGCGTCTTGCCCACTGACAGGCCCAGCGCCCGCGCGAGCTGACGCTGGCTCATGTCCGGCTCGCGTTCCAGCAGGCGGAGCACTTCCAGATGAAGATCTTCTTCAATCAATAGGTTATCGATTCGGTGGGCAGCGTTTGGGCACGCTACCGCCGGGACGGTGCACCCGGATTATTCGCGGGTCCGGTCGGGCCCGCGCGCAAACATGACCATGCTTTGAAGAAGTCCTCCCCTCCAGAAGCTTCGGCGGGGAACGCTACAAGGGTCCGTAGCTAGCCTTGTTCGGGGCGGCGGCTTCGGGCGTTGCTGACGAACTCCCAGAAGAACGCCGCAAACAATCCGAGCATGCCCCCAAGGACAACGGACAGGGCGACGATGAGCGACCGGCCCGCGCCGGCCGGATCGTCCGACTCCCCGGCGAGGAAGGTTTGTTCGGTGTCGCGACTCATTGCTACAACCGTTTCGGCACTGGATGCCGCATCCGTGCGGGACGAACGCAGCCTGGACAGCTCTCGGCGGATATCGCCAATTTGCTGGGCCACGATCAAGCCGGCGATGTCATCACCCTCGCCCAGCCGCCCGTAGAGCGCGTTGAGGTCCTCCTGCAGCAGCGCGATCTGATCATCCAGCACCTCGATGCGGCTGTTCAAGGGCCTCAGATGGCTGGCCAGGCTTTGTTCAAACCGTGGCCTCAGCCACTCGGCCATAGCCGCGATCACCCCCTCGTGGAGGTCCGCCACATGCTCGGCGGCCTCGCGCGTACTGGTGGACTCCAGGATCAGGCTGTACTCCGAGCCGTGGGCACTCACGCGAACGCGAGGCCCCCGCTCCTCGTCGCCGAAGAGCTGATCGCGTTGCTGCGGGATCAGCACGTCCTCGAGCCGAGCGATCGCCATATCCTGGGATACGACGTTTGCGAGACCACCGGAATAGACCCGCGGTAGATCCACACCCGAGCGGTATTCGTACTCCACCGACTGCATCAAGGCATACACGACACCCAGAACGACGGTGAGTACCGCAACACCCAGCAAGACCGGCAAACGGCGCACCAGCACATCCCACAGCTCGTACAGGCTGATTTCGTCGTCGTACGGGCGGGCGTCGTAGAGGCGCGCTTGCGGGTTCCCAGCGGGATCGTTCATGGGTCTATTCCGTTGTATTCAAAAACCAATTGCCGGCACCCGCGTGCTCGCAGCACCATCGATTCTCAACCATCCAGAACCGAACCAGACAGGACGAGCTCTCGAACCCGAGGCGCGGGCACTGGCCCACAAAGAAGCCCGCCGCAGCGGAGCCATGACGCACTGCCCTTCTGAGCACCGAGACGACAACCTGGGGAACGGGACACGCCCGGCCCGAGCGGCCCGTGTGGAACTGCGTGACGGGGCTCCTCGCACCGATTTTCCTCAGAGGCCATCACACGCCGACCCGGATCGCGGCGCCACATTTACGTGCTGTTGTTCACATTTTCCCAGGTTCCGTATAGAGTCCCGCTCGGATGTTCCTCGACCCCCAGAAAAAATAAAACATAAGATTACGACAATCGTTGCACCAGCTTCTGTGCGGAAACGCACATACGGAGCCATCCCCTTGTTCGCACTTACCCCGAGAACCACCTGGCCAGAGATACTGAATGCCCTCCAACAACCCGAATCCGCCTCCGAACCAATCCTGGACGCACAAGCCAACCGCAGGCCCCAACCCCGCGCCACATAGCGACGAAATCAGCCTGATCGACCTATGGTCCGTGCTGGTCCGCCGGAAATGGTTCATGGTCATCACCGCAGCCGCCGTGGTCTTTCTGGGGCTGGCCTACGCGATGCTGAAGGCGCCGGTGTTTGGCTTCCAGACCATTGTCCATACGGCACAGGGTCCCGATGGCGGGTCGATCGTCTCCGGCGAGCGGCAGGAAGAACTGTTCAACGAGGTCTTGATTCCCGCCGCGCGCAACGCGCTGGAGAACGGCGATCCGGACACCACGGCACCCAGGGCTCGAGCACGTGCCCTGGAAACCTCCGACATCGTGCGCCTGACGTCGTCCGCGGCCGAGGCACAGGCCGACCGGGTGAATGAGTTGCACAGCAGGGTAGTGGCCAAGGTCCAGGCCGAGTTTTCCGACCAAGTCGAGCGTGCACGAGACGGGCTTGAGGACCGCATCCAGCGTCAGCGCCTGGAACAGCAGGAGCGCATGGAACAGCTGCGCTCAGGCCTGCGCGGCAAGCGGATGGAGGTCGCACGTCACGAACTGGCATACGAGGAACGCCGGCAACAGCTGGACACCGCCCTGCGCGCGAAGCAGCAGGATCTGGCCGCCCGCGAGCTGAGTTTCGAGGAGCAACAGATGCACCTGCAAGCCTCCATCCGCAGCAAAGAGCTGGAACACAACGGGCACGAGCTGCGCATGGCCTTGCTGGAAGAACAGGACTCCCTCCTCGAAGAACAGATCCGTGCTGTGCAAGAACTGGAGGTGCGCCTGCAAAACGGCGAGATGACGCCGGATGAGCCCTGGGCCATGGCCCTGGCCGCAGAACCGATGACCTCGCTGCTGAACATGCGCCGGGAAACCGAGCGAGACCGGGTAATTGACGTGCCCACGCAGATCCATCAAATCCGCCAGGCCCGCACACAGGCCGAGTTCCGTCTGGAGACACTGGAGTCCGAACGCGAAAGGGCCGCCCGCTCCCACGAACAGGCGGTCGCACGCATCAACGCCGAGTTGGAAGACCTGCAGGCGGAACGCAGCCGTGCCGAACGCCGTTTTGAGCAGACACTCGCACGACTGGAAGACGAAAAAGCAGACCTTCAGACCGATATCGAACGCGAGCAGCAGCGCCACGAACTGCAACTGGCCACGCTGAACCGCCAACTGGAGAATGTTCGCGACATCGAGGCCCGCGGGCCGGTTGCGTTGATGTCGCGCACTCCGGAAGGCCCGGGCAAGAGCCTGATCACGGTACTTTCCATCATTCTCGGCCTGATGCTGGGGGTGTTCGGGGCGTTCTTCCGCGAGTTCCTGGCGGGCGCGCGGGCGACGGAGGCGCATTAAAGGGCGCCAAACACCTCGTTGAGCCCCCATCCAGCCGCCGCCGAACTCGGCCTCGTCCGGCTTTGGCGGGGCATTCGCGGGCAGGCCCGCTCCCACAGGGTGGTCCGGGTTGCGCGTGCGTCCAGCCCCTGGCCGACCCCGCGACCGTTGCCCGGACTCGTCACTCCAAGCACCACACGCCCCCGAGTTCCGCCATCCCGCAAAACTGTCCCAACCACCGCCACCCCGGAAACCGCGCAGCGGTTATCCGGGTTCTCCCACGTTCGGGCGCCCCCGCCGCTGGAGATCCCGGCTCTACGCTTCGCAGCGGCCGGGATGACGGGAGTGGTGGCTGAGCTACGGCCGGGATGACGGGAGTGGTGGGTGAGCTACGGCCGGGATGACGGTCCGGGGTAGCGTACAGCCGGGACGATGTTTAGCGCAGGAGGAACTCTTGTGGCGTGAGAGCAGGCACGGGCGAGGCTGCGAAATCTTTGACGTTGCGCGTGACGATGCAGGAGCAGGCGGCACGTTCAGCGGCAGCTGCCAACACCGCGTCTTCGAAATCCGCCCAACCGAGAGAACGCGCCCGTTCGAGCTCGTCGCGCCCCACCGAACACACGTGAAGATTCTTGAGAAGCCACCCCAGTGCCCGTTCGGCGGCGTCGCGGCCGACATACCGCCCCACCAGATAATAGATGGTGGTGGCCGCATGAGCACTCAGCGCTCCTGGCCCTTCACCGTGAATCACCTGCTCCAGTACCGCTGCCGATACTCGGTAGTGCGGCTCCCGCTTTTGCAGCACGTCCAGCAGGACATTGAGGTCGAGCATGATCACGAGCGGTGCTTTTCCAGCAGATGGTCGCGGTACGCCTGTTCCGCGTCCAGGTCAGGAGGGAGAAGCCCGGTAATCGCGTCCAGCTCTGCACTGGGTGCATGGCGCTCGAGCGCCCGAAGACGGCGCAGGTGACGGTCGATCACTTCGGTCATGGTGATCCCATGCGCTTTGGCATAGGACTTCGCGAACTCAACGTCCTGCTTGGGCAAGCGGACGGTGACCTTGGTCGTTTCGTGTTCCATGCGACCTGCCTCCCAGGACTGTATGGCAGAGATCGAAGCATTGTACGGCACGATCACCTCCGGACCAAAAACACACGGCAGCACGCGCGATCATGCGCCCCCTCGTCATCCCGGAAACCACACACCCCACCGTCATCCCGGAAACCGCGCAGCGGTTATCCGGGATCTCACACGTTCGGGTGCCCCCACCGCTGGAGATCCCGGCTCTACGCTTCGCTGCGGCCGGGATGACGGGCATGGTGGCTTCGGTCCGGCCGGGATGACGAGAGAGGCCGGTGGCCTTCGGCGGGGATCACGAGGTCGGGTTAAGTGCCGGTCAGGCTCGTCCTTGAATTGTGGGAGCGGGCGGGCTCGCTCCCACATGCACCTCCTGCGCGTGGGCAGGACAGGGGCAAGGGTCAGTCGTTGTTGAAGAGGTCGCGGGTGTAGATCTTGTCGGTCTGGTCGCGGAGGTCGTCGGTGATGCGGTTGGCGACGATGACGTCGGACACGCGCTTGAACTCGTCCAGGTCGCGGATGACGCGGGAGCGGTAGAACTCGTCATCGGGGAGCTCCGGCTCGTAGACGACGACCTCGATGCCCTTGGCCTTGATGCGCTTCATCACGCCCTGGATGGCGGAGGCGCGGAAGTTGTCGGAGCCGCTCTTCATCACTAGGCGGTAGATGCCGACGACCTTCGGCTGACGCTTGATGATCGCGTCGGAAACGAAGTCCTTGCGCGTGCGGTTGGCATCCACGATGGCGTTGATCAGGTTGTTGGGCACTTCGTGGTAGTTGGCGAGCAGCTGCTTGGTGTCTTTCGGCAGGCAGTAGCCGCCGTAGCCGAAGGACGGGTTGTTGTAGTGGCTGCCAATACGAGGGTCCAGGCAGACGCCATCAATGATCTGGCGGGTATCCAGGCCGTGGGTCTCGGAGTAGGTGTCCAGCTCGTTGAAGTACGCCACCCGCATGGCCAGGTAGGTGTTGGCGAACAGCTTGATCGCCTCGGCCTCGGTGGGGCTGGTGAACAGGATCGGGACGTCTTCGGCGGCCGCGCCTTCGGCCAGCAGGCCGGCGAAGGTCTCCGCGCGTTCGGACTGCTCGCCCACGATGATGCGCGACGGGTACAGGTTGTCGTGCAGCGCCCGGCCCTCGCGCAGGAACTCCGGCGAGAACAGGATGTTGTCGGTCTCCAGCTGCGCCTTGATTTCGCGCGTGTAGCCGACCGGCACGGTGGACTTGATGACCATCACCGCATGCGGATTGATCGCCAGCACGTCGCGGATGACCGACTCCACCGTGGAGGTGTTGAAGTAGTTGGTCTGCGGGTCGTAGTCCGTCGGCGTGGCGATGATCACGAAGTCCGCGTCCGCGTAGGCCTCCTGCTTGTCCAGCGTGGCCTTGAGGTTCAGCGCGTGGTTTTCCAGGAAGTCCTGGATCTCGGCGTCGATGATCGGGGAGTGCTTGCGGTTGATCTGCTCGACCTTCTCCGGCACCACGTCGAGCGCGACGACCTCATGGTGCTGCGCGAGCAAGACGGCGTTGGAGAGCCCGACGTAGCCGGTTCCGGCGACTGCGATTTTCATTCCTGGTTTCCTTCCTGTTGCAATTAGTGTAGCCAAGTTCGTCGGCCGAGCATCCGCGCCCCGTAGGAGCCTGCTCGCAGGCGAAGCCCCTGCCCGCGCCGGACTTTGGCAGGGGCTTCGCCTGCGAGCAGGCTTCTACAGGGGCGCTGGCACGTTTGCCCAGCGCCCGAGGATACTGGGGCGCCATGAACAATGATGCGATCGGGGGCACGAAAGGTTAACGCCCGCCTTACCCAGCCACGCGTTCCTGCGGTGGGTGATTGGCCGGGGCGTACTCGTGCACCACAGCGCGGATGGTGCGGCAGGCCCGCTCGGTGTCCATGTCGCGGTCGGCCTGGTCCAGCTGATTGAGGGCTGCGTGCAGGTCCTTCGCCGATACGCAGTCCTCGCGTGCGCGCATGATCCGCGGATGGCCTGTGGCCTGGACGTTGTCGCCGATCAGCAGCTCCTCGTAGAGCTTCTCGCCCGGACGCAGGCCGGTGAACACGATCTCCACGCCATCTTCGGGCACGCCGTCTTCCTTCACCTGGCGCCCATGCAGATGGATCATGCGGCGCGCCAGGTCCACGATGCGGACCGGCTCGCCCATGTCGAGCACGTAGACCTCGCCGCCCTCGGCCATGGCACCGGCCTGGATCACCAGTTCGGCCGCCTCGGGGATGGACATGAAGTAGCGCGTGATCTCCGGGTGGGTCACCGTTACCGGGCCGCCATCGCGGATCTGCTGGTGGAACAGCGGCACCACGGAGCCGGACGAGCCCAGCACGTTGCCGAAGCGCACCATGCTGAAGATGGTCCCGCGCTGCTCGCGGGCGCGATCCTGCAGGACCATCTCGGCCAAGCGCTTGGTGGCGCCCATGACGTTGGTGGGGCGCACGGCCTTGTCGGTGGAGATCAGGATAAAGCGGTCCACGCCGGCATTGAGCGCTGCCTCCGCGAGCACGGCGGTACCGAAGACATTGTTGCGCACGCCCTCGATCAGGTTGGCCTCGACGATCGGAACATGCTTGTAGGCCGCGGCGTGGTACAGCGTTTGTACGCCGTATTCCGCCAGCACGGAGGCCACACGCCGCGCATTGGCCACCGAGCCCAGCACCGCGTGGATGGCCGGGCACTGCTCCAGTTGCGCCGAGTACTCCTGCAGCTCGCGCTCGATGCTGTAGAGCGCGAACTCGTTGCGCTCGAACAGGATCAGCGCCGCCGGCTCCAGACGGATGATGCGCCGGCACAGCTCGGAGCCAATGGAACCGCCCGCGCCGGTCACCATCACCACCCGCCCGTGCACGCTGCAGGTCAGCAGCTCGGGGTCCGGGGGTACCGGGTCGCGCCCGAGCAGATCGGCGATGTCCACATCTTCCAGCTGTTCCAGGCTCGCATGCCCGGAGACCACCGACTCCATCGACGGAACCGTCTGCACGTACACCGGGAGCGGTTCCAGCTGTTCCAGGATGCGCCGGCGTTCCTGGCGCGTCGCGGACGGAATGGCCAGGAGCATCCGCCTGACCCGGAACCGCGACACAAGGCGCTCCAGGCGCTCCGGGCTGTGGACGGGAATCCCGTCGATCGAACTGCCCTGCAGGCTGCGGTCCTCGTCCACGAACGCGACCACCCGAAAGCGGCCCCCGGCCTTGAGCCCCGACAGGAGCTGCACGCCGGCCTCACCCGCCCCGAACACCACCACCGGCTCCGCACCCGCGGCCGCCTCGATGATGGAGCGATACCACGTGCGCACCAGGAACCGGCTGCCGCCGACATAGATGAAGGCCACGATCGCGAAATTGATCGGCGCCGACCGCGGGAAGCCTTCGACTTGCGCCAGGGTTGCAGAAGCCCACAGCACCAGTGCCAGGATCACCACCCCGGAACCCACAGCCCAGATGGTGCGCGCCCCCATGAATCGCACAACGGCCCGATAAAGCCCCAGCCTCACGAACAGCGGGATACCAATCAGCACCACCAGCGGGAACAGCCACCAGGTTTCCAGCATGATCGGCGGGAACGGCTCGGCCAGGCGGATCGCAAAGCCGGACCACAACGCCAGCGGCAGCATGACGGTATCCGCCATCACCATGAGCCAGCGCTTCTTCGAGCGCGGCAGCTTGAACAAGCTTTCCAGGCCCTTTCTCAGCATGATCTGCAACACCGTTCCGGCATGTCTCGCCCGACTCCCCCGTCCACAAAAACTACCCGGATTACACTACAGCAAGTGTACGCACCCGCTCGCCGCCGCTCTCCATCGCGGCGTGCGGAGCATAAGCAAGCCGTGATGAAAATGCACTCATCGCTGAAGGGGTTGTCATTATTCCATGCTGGCAGGGGCTTCGCGGGCAGGCCCGCTCCCACAAGGGTACCCCCGGCTTGGTTTACTGTGGGAGCGGCCCTGGCCGCGAAGCCCCCGCCAAACTCCATCCAGCCCCTTACTCCAGCCAGATGGCATCCCACAGCGGATAATCACCCAGGTTGTGAACCAGTCCCGCCCTTAGCGGGTTGGCGACTACATAGCGGGCAACTGCCGGGAGATCTTCTTCCCGGCGCAATGCGCGGTCGTGGAAGCCGCTCTGCCACACTCGACACGTGCACCTCCGCAGTCGCCCAATCCGGCGGGTAGTGAGACTCTTGAGCTTTTGCACGGTACTGGAGAGGTCACCCCCTTCCAACTGCATCAGCCAGTGCACATGGTCAGGCATGACCACGAAACAGAGCGTCGACGCCGCGCCTTCCAGATCGCGCAACGCATGAACGACGCAGCGACCCTGGTCGAATTGCGAAAACCATGCTTGCCGATCAGCACAGACCGCGGTGATCAGATAGACCCGCCCCGGGTCGCTGAAACGGCCGAGGCGCAGACGGTGCGTTCGTGCCTTCCGTGGCATTCCAACCTCCTTGACTTGTTGAAGCACTTACTTGCAGGAACGAGCTTTGTGGGAGCGGGCCTTGCCCGCGAATGCCTCCCGCCCAAGTCCAACACCGGCAGGCGCTTCGCGGGCGAGGCCCGCTCCCACAGTGAAATTGCGACAGCCCAAATTGCCTCAGGCGAGGAGTTGGGCGAGGTCGTCGGGGCCGAGGATGGGGATGTCGAGGGATTCGGCCTTGGTGACCTTGGAGCCGGGGTCGGCGCCGGCGATGACGGCGGTGGTCTTTTTGGAGACGGAGCCGGTGATCTTGGCGCCGCGGGCCTCGAGGGCGGCCTTGGCCTCGTCGCGGGTCATGGCGTCGAAGCTGCCGGTGAGGACGTAGGTGCAGCCCGCCAGCGGGGCATCGTCATCGGTCGCCGCGGCTTCTCGCCGGGGCGGGTCGGGCCAGTGCACGCCAGCGTCGCGCAGGGCGCGGATGACCTCGAGGTTGTGCGGCTCGGCGAAGAAGTTGGCGATGTGCTCGGCGACGATGGGGCCGACATCCGGGACCTCCTGCAGCGCCTCGGCATCCGCCTGCATCAGCGTGTCGAGGTCGCCGTAGTATTCGGCCAGGTTGCGGGCGGTGACCTCCCCCACCTCGCGGATGCCGAGCGCGAAGATGAAGCGCGCCAACGTAGTCTCGCGCGCCTGCTCCAGGGCGTTGACCAGGTTCGCGGCGAGCTTGGGGCCGACCCGTTCCAGCGCCTCCAGGCGTTCGGCATCCAGGGCGAACAGATCCGCCGGGCTTTGCACGACGCCGCCGTCGGCCAGCTGCTCGATGATCTTCTCGCCGAAGCCCTCGATGTCCATCGCGCGGCGCGAGACGAAGTGCTTGAGGGCCTCGCGCCGCTGCGCCGGGCATACCAGCCCGCCGGTACAGCGGGCGACAACCTCGCCTTCGGTGCGCTCGATGTGCGAGTCGCACTCGGGGCAGGCCGCGGGCATCTCGATGGCGCGCGAATCCGCGGGGCGCTCGCCGCCGGCGCGGCCGACCACCTCGGGGATCACGTCGCCGGCGCGGCGCACGATCACGCGGTCGCCGATGCGCACGTCCTTGCGCGCGATCTCGTCCATATTGTGCAACGTGGCGTTGCTGACCATCACCCCACCCACCAGCACCGGCTCCAGGCGCGCCACCGGCGTCAGCGCGCCGGTGCGGCCGACACGAAACTCGACATTGCGCAGCGTGGTGGTGCGCTCCTCCGCCGGGAACTTGTGGGCGATGGCCCAGCGCGGCGCGCGCGAGACGAAGCCCAACTGCTGCTGATCGGCCAGGGCATCCACCTTGTACACGATGCCGTCGATCTCGTAGTCCAGCCCCGCGCGGCGGGCGGCCAGGCGCTCGTAGTAGTCGAGGCACGCCTCGACGCCCTCCAGCACCTCGCGCTCCGGGCAGGCCGGGAAGCCCAGGCGCTGCAGCCAGTCCAGCGTGCCGGACTGGGTGTCCGGCAGGGTCCCGCCCTCGACGAAGCCCACCGAGTAGGCGAAGAAGCTGAGCGGGCGGCGCGCGGTCACCTTCGAGTCCAGCTGGCGCAGGCTGCCGGCGGCGGCATTGCGCGGGTTCATGAACCCGCGCAGGCCGTCCGCCTCCAGCCCGGCGTTCAGGCGCTCGAAGTCGGCACGGCGCATGAAGACCTCGCCGCGCACCTCCAGCATCCGCGGGGCATCGTCGGTAAAGCGGTCGCCCAAATGCAGCGGGATCGGCCGCACGGTGCGCACGTTCGCGGTTACGTCCTCGCCGGTCTCGCCGTCGCCGCGGGTGGCGGCCTGGATCAGGCGCCCGTCCTCGTAGATCAGGCTGATGGCGAGGCCGTCCAGCTTGGGCTCGGCCATGTAGGTAACGGCCGCCTCGACGCGCGTCGCGTCGCCGGTCTGCTTGGCCAGGCGCTCGCGCACCCGGCGGTCGAAGTCGCGGATCGCGTCCGCCTCGAAGCCGTTGGCGAGCGACAGCATCGGCAGGCGATGCCGGACCGTGGCAAAGCCCTCGGCCGGGGTGGCGCCCACGCGCTGGGTGGGCGAATCGGGGGTGACAAGCTCCGGGTGGTCCGCCTCCAGTTGCTCCAGCTCGCGCATCAGGGCGTCGAACTCGGCGTCCGAGACCTCGGGGTCGTCGAGCACGTAGTAGCGGTAGTTGTGATGCTCGATCTGGCGGCGCAGCGCGTCGATGCGCGTCTTCGGAGAATCCGTCGAGCCAGCCTGCGAGGCAGGCGAACCCGACCGGCTCACCGCGTACTCCGCCGGCGCAGCACGTCCGGGCGGTGGCGGCGCAGCCAGTCGCTCAGGTCCTCGCGCATGTAGGCCAACGTCTGGTTGGTCGCGGTGGACTGCTGGGCATCCAGGATGCTGCCGCCGAGATCGCGCGCCAGCACGTGGGCGTGCTCCAGCAACGCCTCGAAGGCGCGCTGTGGCTCGGCGCTGCGATGCACCTGGGTGAACAGCGTGACGCCGGGCGTCATCATGTCCGCCAGGTCTTCCTCGCGCAGGGTGCCGGGCGGGATCATGTTGGCGGCGGAGAAGAGCGGCACGCCGACATCCGTCTCCGGTTCAAAGAAATGGTAGATATCCATCTCGCCGGGGGTCATTCCGGCGCGCTGCATCGCCGCACCCAGGGCAACGCCGGTAAACGGCTTGTTGCGCGGCGCGACCACGTGCAGCAGCAGGATCTTCTCCTCCGACGGGCGGCGGTCGGCCCTCGGATTGCGCCCCACCACGCGCGGCTCGGACACGTATTCGCCCAGCGTCTCCATATCCGGCGCCGGTTGCTCGATCAGGTCCGGGTTCATCTCGTGGTCCGGATCCAGATGCTCGCCCAGCGTGTCATCGGCGCGCGTGGGCTTGAGCTTGCCCGGGCGCAGGCGATCCATACCGGAGCGCAGACGTGCACCCAGCCCCCCGAACGCCTCGCGGGCCCGCTCGACCGGGGCGCTGGACGAACCCTTGCGCCGGGCCCGGGCCGGGCGATCCTCGGGCGACGGTTCGAACGCCCCGTGCGGCGGAGGCGGCGTGGGCTCGTCGTCGCTGTCCAGCACGCCGTAGATGTCCTGGGCGCGCTCACCCCGCCGACCGTAGTCCGCTTCCAGATCCGGCTCGTCGTCATTGGCGGTCACGCCGAGGTGTGGCTCGTGGCGCTCCTCGCGCGCGGCGCCGGGGATGCGCGGCTCGTCGAACGCGGGTTCGCGCGCGCCGCCGGTGCGAACGCTGCGGCCAGTATCCAGCGGATCGCCCCAGCCGGCCTCCGGTTCAGCGGAGTCCCCGGGCTCGGCCGGCGCGTACCAGCGCTTGTCGCCCGGCTCGTCACTGGCACGGATATGTACGGCCTCGTCGCCCCAGTCCGCGGCATCGTCTTCCATATCGCGCTGCTGCGCCCGCGCGCGCAGACGATGGGCGGCCCAGATCCCCGCGATCAGGACAATCCCCAAAATGACCAGGCTGATACGCATCCAATCCACAAAAAACCTCGTTGATCCCGGTACCGACGGTCAGGCCTCGGCCAGTTCCACAGCCTCGTCGATATCCACGCTAACCAGGCGCGACACGCCCGGCTCGTGCATGGTAACGCCGATCAGCTGTTCCGCCATGGCCATCGTTGCCTTGTTGTGAGTAATGAAGATGAACTGGATCTGCTCCGACATCTCGCGCAGCAGGTCACAGAAGCGCCCGACGTTGGCCTCGTCCAGTGGGGCGTCCACCTCGTCCAGCATGCAGAAGGGCGCCGGATTCAGCTCGAAGATCGCGAACACCAGGGCCGAGGCGGTGAGCGCCTTCTCGCCGCCGGACATCAGGTGGATGGTCGACAGGCGCTTGCCCGGCGGGCGCGCCATGATGGTGACGCCGGTATCCAGGAGGTCGTCACCGGTCATCTCCAGCCGCGCCTCGCCGCCCCCGAACAGGCGCTGGAACTTGTGCCCGAGCCCGGCATTCACCTGGTCGAAGGTCTGCTTGAACAGCGCCCGGGTCTCGCGATCGATGCGGTGCATCGCCGCCTCCAGGGTCTCCAGCGCCTCGATCAGGTCCGCGTGCTGCTCCTCCAGGTAGCGCGAGCGCTCCTCCAGGCTGCGCGCCTCGTCAATCGCCGCCAGGTTGATCGGCCCGAGCTTCTCGATCTTGCGATCCAGTTCGCCGATCGCCTGTTCCCAGGCGGGGACGGTCGCGTCCTCCGGTAGTTCGGGCGCCAGGGCCTCGGCGGCAAAGCCGGATTCCTGGAACTGGGTCTTGAGCTGTTCGATCTGCACCGAACGTTCGCGCAGGTCCAGGCGCAGCTCCTCGCAGGTGGAACGCTGCGCCTCGACCCGGTTGCCCAGCTCGGTGCTGGTGCTCGCCAGTTCGCGCAGCCGCGCATCGCACGCCTCCAGGTCCGCCCGCGCCTGGGTCAGGCGGGCCTCGGCGGCCTGGCGCTGTTCCGCCGCGGTCTGCAGGTCTGCGCGCCACTGCTCCAGCGGGCCCTGGCGGTCGCTGAGCCCCTGCGCCAGGCGCTCGCGGCGCTGGGCGTCGTCCTCGCGCTGGCGCTCCAGGCGCCCGCGTTCGTTCTGTTCGCGTTCCAGGCGATGGCGCGCCTCCTGCTCGGCCATGCGCGCCTGGTTGGCCGCGTCGCGCGCCGCGCGCACCGCGTCGCGGGCGCCGATCTGGGCCGTGCGCGCGGCCTCGACACGCGCCTCCAGAGCGGCGCGGTCGGCCTCCAGGGTCTCGATGCGCGTCAGGGCCTCGTTACGCTCGGCCTCCGCCGCGGCGAACTGCTCGCGGGCGCGGGCGGCCTCCTCGTCCAGCTCGCCCGCCTCGCGGTCAATGCGTTCCTGCTGCTGCTCCAGCTGCCGCGCCTGGTCGCGCAGGCGCTGCACGCGGCGCTCACGGTCCTCGATCTGCGCCTTTTGTTCGCGGATCTGCCCGTCCAGCGCCTCGCGCCGGGCGCGGGTGGCCGCGATGGTCTCGTTGCGTTCTTCCAGCGCGGCCTGCAGCCGGCTCACCTGCGTGTTCAGGTCTTCCTGGCGTTCCTGCAGCTCGCGCGCCAGGCGGACCCGGGCCACGGCACCGCTGGCCCCGCCCTCCAGCGTGCGATGAGCCATCCAGCCCGGGCCCAGCCAGGTGCCGTCCGGGGTGATCACGCTCTCGCCCGGCCCCAGCGTGGCCAGGCGTGCCCGCGCCGCGTCGGCATCCTCCGCGCAATGCACCAAGGCGAGCCAGGCGGTGACGACCGGGGAGCCCTGCACGTGCCCGGCCAGGCTCCCCGCCGGCACCTGCGGCGTGTGCGACAGGCCCGTGCCGACCAAGCGCAGCATCGCTTCGGGGAGATCCGGCGCGGTCTCCGGCTGATCGGTGACGGCGGCCTCCAGCCAGGTGCCCAGCACCATCTCCACCGCGGTATCCCAGCCCTCGGCTACCTCCAGTTGCTGCACCAGCGGGCGCGACAGGTCCAGCCCGTGCTCGCGCGCCCAGGCCTCGCGGCGGGCGCGGGTCTCCTGCGGGTCGTCCTCGCCGGCGAAGTGCTCCAGCCCCGCCAGGCGCCCGGCGACCTCGCGGGCCTCGCGTTCGGTGGCATGCAGGGTGTCCTGCTCCTCGCGCTGGGCCTGTTCGAGATCGGCCAGCGCGGCCTGCTGCTGGTCGCGTTCGCCCTGCAGCCCCTGCAAGCGCTCACGCAGCCCGGTGAGTTCCGCGTCCAGGCGGTCGGCCTCGGTGCCCGGGTGGGTCTGCGGCAGGGCCGCGCGTTCAGCCTCCACGCGTTCCCGGCGCTGGGCGACGCGCTTGAGCAGATGCTCGGCATTGTCCATGCGCGAGCGCGCGAGCTGGGCGTTCTGGCGCGGCTCGGCGAGCGAGCGCTCCCATTCGGTGAGTGCCTCGCGTGCGGTCTGGTATTCGGTTTCGGCGCCTTCGGCGGCGGCCTCCAGGCGTTCGCGCTCGCCCTCGGCGGTCGTGGCGGCCTCCTGACGCTGCGTGCTCTCCTGTTCCGCCTGGGCGATGCGCGCCTCCACCGCCTGGTGCTCGCTGGCGGCGGCCTCGATGCGGCTTTCCAGCTGGCGCAGTTCGGCCTGTTCGCGCGCCAGTTCGTCCTCCGCATGGCGGATGGACTGCTCGAGGCGCGAGACCTCGGCGGCGCGATCGTAATAGGCGCTTTGTGCCTGGGTGGTGGCGGCTTCCAGCTCGACCCGCTCCTGGCGTGCCTGCTCGGTGCCGGTCTGGGCCTTTTGGGCCTCGGCCTGGCTCGCAGCCAACGCCGTCTCGGCGTCGTTCAGGCGGGCGCGGCTGGCCTCCGTCTCCTGCTCCTGAGCCTGCAGGCGCAGCAGGATCGCCTCGGCGCGCTTGCGGCGGCGCTCGGCGGCCAGCGCCTGGTAGCGCTCGGCGGTGGCGGCCTGACGGTTCAGACGCTCAGCCTGCTTGGACACCTCGTCGCGGACGTCGTCCAGGCGTTCCAGGTTCTCGCGGGTATGACGCACGCGGTTCTCGGTCTCGCGGCGGCGCTCCTTGTACTTGGAGATACCGGCCGCCTCTTCCAGGTAGACGCGCAGCTCTTCGGGGCGCGCCTCGATCAGCCGCGCGATCATGCCCTGCTCGATGATGGCGTAGCTGCGCGGACCCAGGCCGGTGCCGAGGAACAGGTCGACCACGTCGCGCTTGCGTGCGCGCTGACCGTTGAGGAAGTACTTGGACTGGCCGTCACGGGTCAGCGCGCGCTTGACGGCGATCTCGCCGTAGCCGCTGTACTCGCCGCCCAGGCGGCCGTCGGAGTTATCGAACACCAGTTCGATAGAGGCCTGCCCCACCGGCTTGCGGCTGGAGGAGCCGTTGAAGATGACGTCCTCGCTGGAATCCCCGCGCAGGTGCTTGGCCGAGGATTCGCCCATGACCCAGCGCACGGCGTCGATGGTATTGGACTTGCCACAGCCGTTCGGCCCGACCACGCCCACCCGGTTGCCGGGGAGGACGAGTGTGGTCGGGTCCACGAACGACTTGAAGCCGGCCAGCTTGATTCGGGCGAGTCGCACGTTCGGCGCTATCCGCGGTCAGGAAAGTCGGGGTTAGAATGGTACACGCTTAGACGTTTACCGTGACCCACTACCCGTTCGACAAACGAACCGCTTCACGAAACCATACAAAACCCTGCGGCGCGCCTGCACGCCAAGCCTTCCTTGCCTCCCGCTTTGGCGGGGGCTTCGCGGGCAGGCCCGCTCCCACAGGAACGACCGAGGACGCGACCCACCCATGCCCAGCCAGCCGAGCAAGACCCTGGAAACCTTCGACAACCCGGCGCCGGAGAACGATTTCGCGATCTATATCCGCGTCCCGGAGTTCACCTGCCTGTGCCCCGCCACCGGGCAGCCGGACTTCGCCGAGATTCATATCCAGTACGTTGCCGACGGCAAGTGCGTGGAGCTGAAGTCGCTGAAGAACTACATGTGGTCCTACCGCGATGAGGGCGCCTTCCACGAGGCGGTCACCAACCGCATCCTGGCGGATCTGGTGGCGGCGACCGACCCGCGCTACATGCGCCTGACCTCTTACTTCAACGTGCGTGGCGGCGTCTATACCACCGTGGTTGCGGAACACCGCAAGCCCGGCTGGACGCCCCCGGAGCCGGTGCACCTACCGGCGCCGACGCGCAGCCCGCTGGACATGAACGGCTGACCGAGCCTGCCATGCACGCCATCGGCATTGATCTCGGCACCTCCGGGATCCGGCTGGCGCTGCTGGACCCGGAGGGGGCGCGCATCCACAGCGCGCACCGGGCACTGCCGGCGTCGGTGGGGGGTGACGAGCAGCGGGCGGAACAGAACCCGGCGCTGTGGTGGGCCATTGTGCGCGAGCTGCTGCGTGAAGCGGCCGCGCATCTGCAGGGCGAGCCCGCCGCCATCGCGGTGGACGGCACCTCCGCCACCCTGTTGCGTCTGGATGCCGACGGACGCCCGACCCATCCGGCCCTGATGTACAACGATGCCCGGGCCACCGACATGCTGTCGGTGCTGGCCGGCGTCGCGCCCGCGGACTCCGCCGTGCACAGCCCCAGCTCGTCGGCGGCCAAGCTGTTGTGGCTGCGTCGCCACGAGGGGCTCTCCGGCGTGCGCCGCGTCCTGCACCAGGCCGACTGGGTTACCGGACGCCTGCGCGGGCGCTTCGACCGCATGGACGAGAACAACGCCCTGAAGCTCGGCTACGACGCGCTGTGGGACGGCTGGCCGAACTGGCTGCAGGAGACCCTGGGCAGTGACGCGTCGCTACTGCCGGAGGTGGTCCCGGCCGGGACGGTACTGGGTCCGCTGGACCCGGAAATGGCGGAATCGCTGCATCTGAACCCGGCCTGCCGGATGGTCGCCGGCACCACCGACAGCATCGCCGGGTTCCTTGCCTCCGGTGTGGGCGACGACACCACCGGCGTGACCAGCCTGGGCTCCACGCTGGTGATCAAGCAGCTGGCCCCGGAGCCGATCTACGCCCCGGAACTCGGGATCTATAGCCACCGGCTGCTGGGGCGCTGGCTGGTGGGCGGGGCCTCCAACAGCGGCGGCGCGGTGCTGCGCCAGCAGTTCGACGATGCGGCCCTGGAACGGCTGAGCGCCGCGATCGACCCCGAGACCGACAGCGGGCTCGACTATCTCCCCCTGCCCCGCCGCGGCGAACGCTTCCCGGTCAACGACCCCGAGCTGCAACCCCGCCTCATGCCCCGCCCCGAGGACGACGCGCGTTTCCTGCAGGGGCTGTTCGAGGGGGTTGCCCGGGTGGAGCACGACGGCTATGAGCGCCTGTCCGAGCTGGGCGCCCCGCGCGTGGAGCGTGTCGTGTCCCTGGGTGGCGGCGCCCAGAACCCCGTGTGGACACGCATCCGCAGCCGGATCCTGGGATTGCCGGTGACCACCGCCGAGGACGACGATGCCGCCAGCGGCGCCGCCCGGCTCGCGCGCATCGGCGTGGGGCTGGAGACGGGTTTCACGGGCTGACCGGCCAGGCCGAGAGGCTCGGCAATCGCCCGCTTTGGCCGGGGCTTCGCCTGTAAGCCGACCGCGATGCCGGGTGGGGCCACCAATTCCATGAGGGGGATCTTGTGGGAACGGCCTTGGCCGCGAAGCCCCCGGCAAAACCGGACTCGGACAACAAACGTAGGATGCGATGAGCGCAGCGAATCGCATCCTACGGCGCTGTTTGCCAGAACAAGGCACGGGCAGGCCGTTCCCACAAAACCCGTCCCACGATGTGCTCTGCCATGACGCCGAGGGTGCGGATCGGTGCTACATTCGGGGGAGGCACCCAACAACAAGGGGATACGACATGCACTGGACGCGAATTCTCGGCATTGCACTGCTGGTGGGCGGCATCATCCTGCTGGTGATGGGCTACAACGCCACGGAAAGCCTGGGCGAGGAACTGCACCAGGAGTTCATGGGGCGCTATACGGAAGACACGCGCATGTACCTGATCGCTGGCGGGATCATGTCCGTCGTGGGCCTCGTACTCGCGATCTTTGGGGTGCGCCGCTAAGGACACATCCGTGCCCGCCGGCACCCTCCGCCTGACGCCGCTGCTCGCCTTCCTCGCGCCGTTTCGCGGGCTCGCGCGCGTATTCGACCCGGGCCTGCGCGGTCTGGTGATCGGCCCGTTGATCATCAACATCCTGGTCGTAATTGGGCTCGCGACGGCCGCCGGGGTCGGCTTCGAGGCCCTTCTGGCGGCCTGGCTGCCCGGCGGGTGGGACTGGCTCGCCTGGCTACTGTGGCCCCTGTTCGCACTGGCGCTGCTGGTGGCCTTTGGGGTCTCCGCCGTCGCGCTGGCGGCGATCATCGCCAGCCCGTTCTCCGGACCACTGGCCTACCGCACCGCCCGCGGGCTGGGCCACGAGCCCCGCCAGCCGGCGCGCTCGTTCCTTGGCGAGATGGGCCACGCGACCGTAACCGCGCTGCGCAAGGCCGGCTACTACGGCCTGCTTTTTATCCCCGTGCTGCTGATCACGGTGATCCCCGGACTGAACCTGCTGGCCCCGATCGCCTGGTTCACGTTCGGGAGCTGGGTGCTGGCCGTGGAATTCCTGGAGGCGCCGCTGGCCAACGACGGCCTGGCATTCGCCGAGGTCCGCAAGACCGTGCGCGCCCACCGGCTGGAGACCCTGAGCTTCGGCGCCGGGACCACGCTGCTGGCAATGGTCCCGCTAGTGAATCTGCTACTGGTACCGGCCGCGGTCATCGGCGCGACCCACCTGCGAGTGCGCCTGCCCCGGGCCTAACGCCGGGACACTCCAGATGGACGCGAACGTCTCCGAACGGGGCGTTTCGCAGGGCTCAACGCCCCTACCTCCACCATAGTCCGGGGTACCTCAAGCCCGATACCAGGCGCGTCGTCGTGAAAAGCCCGTACGGCTCTCGGCACCAACGTACTCATCCCGATACCCTTGCCGTCTCCGGACCCTCTCGGGTGCCCCACCCTTGATCCCTCTTCGTGCCTTCTTGGTGCCAGAGAGGCCTTTGGCCTTTGGCGCCAAAGGCGCAGGTCAGGCGAGCAGGGCATCCAGCGGGTTGTCGTCGGGGAGCGGGCGCATGCGGCCCTCGCGCAGTTCCTGGGCCACACCCTGCAGGGAGTGGCGCCGGCTGGCGCCCAGATCCAGCGAGAGGAACAGATAGCCACGGGTGGCCTCGCCACGCCAGACCAGGCCCATGCGGTGCAGCTGGCCGGTTGCCTTGTCGACCACCTCGAACCACTCGCCGGTGCGGATCCGGCTGGCATCGAAGACCCACGGATCGTCAAGATCGGTCAACAAGTCGGGGTCGTCATCCTCGAGGCGTACGGCCCGCCGCGCTTCGATGCGCGCCTGCGGATCGAAGCGCGGCTCGTCGGCGGAGGCCCGGATCCGTTGCAGATGGGCCTGCCCCAGGTGCTGCACGACCGCCTTGACGCGCGCCTCGTCGGCGCCATGCTCACGTGCGGTGGCCACGATGCGCTGCACCAGCGGATTCGCTTCCTGCGGGGTCGCCTGGTTGCAGATGGCCCGCACGAGCTCCTGCACCTGGCCATCCAGCACCTGCACAGCCGCCTCGTCCACTGCCAGCAAGTCCTCCCAGGCCTCGGCGATCTGCTCGGCGGAACACTCCGGGAGCTCGGCCCCGGTCTCCAGCACGCAGACCGTCAGGGTGCGCCGGGCGCGGGCCGCGCGTTCCCTCTGACACATCGGCCCCGTGAACTCGGCCGCCTGCGCCTGCCAGTGTTCGTGTTCCACGGCCACGGCGGCGGCCCAGTTGTCTGCCAGTGCCTGCGCCGCAGGGCGATCCAGATCTTCGATCGCACGCCCCAGGTGTTCGATACTCCGGCGCATGGCTTCCAGGTAGCGGCGGACCGTCTCCGAGTCGTCCGCGCTGACCTCGGGGCTGATCCGTACGCCCGTATTGATCAGGCTACCGACCCATTCGCGCAAGGGATGCCCGGGGTCGTGGAAAAATTCGAGGTCGCGGCTAACCGCACGCACCAGTCGCGGCTGCAGCTCCAGCATCATTGCGCGAAACGCTGCATGGCAATCGAGGTGACGCGATACCTCGGCGAATACACCGGCCAGGACCCTTTCGATGACGCTCTCGATCCGTGGTTCCGCCGTGGCTTCGCCCGCCACGGCGGCGGTCGCGGTGCCACCGCCGCCTGCCGCAACTCCATGGCCCGATGGTAGCCAGCCAGCCGCCGCGGCCCACTGCAACCCGTCCGTCGCGCCGGCATCCGGGGCCGGCATCACGGCACCAGAGACCGCAAGGCCCCCTGCTCCGCCAACCGCAGGTGCGGCGCTCTCCGTGGCAGCCGATTCCGACGCCGTGGCGGGGCCCCCTTCCCGGGTGGCATGGGCCCAGCTCGCACGCGGCGACGCTCCGGGCAAGTCGCCCTCCGGGACCTCGGACACCGGCTCTCTGACCAGCCCGCAGCCCTCGACTGTCTCGACCACAAAGGCCAGGGTCGGTGCGGCCGTCTGGCCCAGACAACGCACGTAGGCTCGCATCAGGCCCAGTGTCATATCCGTCCGGCCGAACTGTTCCTCGGCCGACTCGATCAGTCGCTCGTACCAGTTCAGCGGCGACCACGGCGCCCAGCCGGGGTGCTCGAAGCGATGATCCTCGCGCGCGGCCTGGAGGAATACGAACCAGGAGTAGCGATTCTGCTCGCGGACCAGCCCTTCGAGCTTGTGGCGCAGGGAACGGCGGGTGGACTGGTAATCGTCCAGGATTTGCAGGCCGGAGTTGTCATCGGCGTAGCTGGAACCGGAGAATTCGTACTCGGGTGGGTAGGTTGTGGAGACAAAGTCACGCTCCAGGGCCTCCTCGAACTGACGACGCAGCACATACTGATAGCCTTGGAGCTGGTTCGCCCACTCCGCGCTGTCGGCCTCGTCACCGCCAGCGGACCAATCCTGCGCGACGGATTCCAGACAGCGCTCAAGGTGATCGGTCACCCGCGGGACGATCCCGCGCACCAGTTGCTGGCGCTGGGCATCCGACAAACCGGACAGACCCGACCAGACCGCGGCCGGGTCCGCGGCCCGTGCTTCCCTGTCTGTATGCTCCCTGCCTGCCATCGATGAGGTGTCCTCGTATTGCTGCGTGGTGGCTCGCGTTAGTTCAGCGTGAGCCCGTCCACAGTGTACAGGCGCGATCAAAGCGGGACATCCAGTGCAGTTTCGCACCGGACAGGGAGACCCTTGCTGAGACGTTCCTTAGAGGTCCAGCGGCTGCGTTCCCACCTGAACCATTTCGCCCTCGACACGCACGGGGAACCGGGTCAGTGGTTCCTCGGCAGGCGCGGCCATCACCTCGCCGGTTCGCAGGCAGAACTGGGCCTCGTGCATCGGACACGTGATGCAGTCATCGGCGCCGATCTCACCATCCGCGATGGGCACATCCTCGTGAGTACAGAGGTTCTCCACGGCAAAATATTCACCACCCAGGTTAAAGATCGCCACCTCGGTATCCGCTGTCTCCACCAGGCGATGATCGCCATCCTCGATGGTCCCCACCGGGGCTACATCAATCCATTCCGTCATCACGACTCCTTTGCTTCTGAAAATTTCCGGTATCGCCCCCCTGCGCTTGCAGCTCAGGGGGACGCCCGCAGGGCCGCGGTCGCGGCCGCATCGATCTCGATCCGCCGGCCCTCTTCCGGGTGGTAGGAGAAGCGCCCCACCACCCGCAAGTTCTCGCCCAGGTGATCACGCACCGCCGACCCGGGCTTGACCGCCACGCGGTTGATGGCGTCGTCTTCCAGCCAGTAGTGCTCCGGATCATCAAAACGATTCACGACACCCTCGGTTTCCACCAGTTCGCCATTGAAGGCCGGCGCGGATGCAGCCAGCTGTTCCAGGGTCACCGGCGATACCCGCTCGCCACCGCAAGCCACCAGCAGGGCGGTCATGGCCAGCCCCAGCCACACGGCATTGATCCCTTTCAGCACGATCTTCTCTCCCAGTTGCACTCGCGGCGACTGCCGACGCTTATCCGGCTCCAGCCTACCGAAACTGCGCCATGTCACGCCCATTCACCCCTGAATGACGGGCCTAAGAAAACCTGCATCCATTCGCGCGACGTCGGCCACGTCGAACTTCAGGAGCGTTATCGTTCGGAGGTGCACGCTCAAGCTGATGGCATCGCCGCCGTTACCCTGGGCAGGTAAATCGCACACACCCGCGATCAAGGACGGCCCCACCAGTGAACTCTTCACGCCACCATCATCAGGCCCCGCGGACCTGGAACAACGGCCCATCCTCGCCGAAGGAATACCGCCAAGGGACTGTCAGCCCCAGCCGGGACCATTCCATCACCGTTGCGCAGGAATCCCGGAGTACCGCGCAGGATGATGACTGGGTACAGCTCGCCAACGAAACCCTGAAACTGATCCGCCAGCTACGCATCTAGGGAAACACTGATCAATGTACGCACTCGCGCTCGAGTCGCTTTTGCGCGCGAACCAGGCGCGGCGACTGCCGTGCAGTCACTCTGCACAAGGGACCCGAAACGCAGTGCGCGCGCCCGTTTTCGTCAACAACGGGCGGCCGAGCCCCTGTGGGGTTGGTGCCCCCTGTTCCCCGATCCGGCGTTGCGCCGCTTGGCCGTAGAATGGCTACGGCGCTGCGCGACGCGCCTTGTCTCGGAAAACAGGGGGCACCAACGCGAGCGCGTACATTGATCAGTGTTTCCCTAGGTGTGGAGTCTCACGAGGTTGTCCTCGGGTAGGCCGAGGATGCTGATGGGTGGTTGTTGGTTCAGGCTACCGTGTGGACGGTGCCAGTTGTAGTCATGGATCCATCGGGGAAGATGGTTTTTGCGTTCCTTTGACGTGGCGTAGGTGAAGGCATAGGCCCACTCGCGCAAGGCGGTCTGGATGAAGCGCTCGGCCTTGCCGTTGGTTCGGGGCGTGTAGGGCCGGGTGCGACGGTGGCGGATCCCCAGTCGTCGGCAGGCCTGACTGAACGCCCGGGCGTGATAGCAGGGCCCGTTGTCGGTCAGCACCCGCCGGATGGTGATGCCCAGGGTCGCGTAGTAGCGCACGGCCGCTTCCAGGTGGGCGATCGCATCCCGGGCCCGCTCGGCGGGATGGATCTCGCTGAAGGCGATGCGCGAGCGATCGTCGATCGCGACATGCACGTACTCATAGCCCACACCGATGGAGTCCTTGGCCCGGACCCCGGTCCTCCGGTGCCCGGGATGGCGGAAGCGGGCCAGCTTCTTGATGTCGAGGTGCAACAGGTCGCCGGGATGCTCGTGCTCGTAACGCCGCGGCGGCTCGACCGGCTCCAACGCCGCCAGGCGGTTCAGCCCCTCGCGCCGCAGGATGCGGCTGACGCTGGCGCGCGAGACACCCACGAACCGGGCGATCCGATCCATGGTCCAGCGTTGCCGGCGCAGGGCCACAACTTGACGCTGACACCTACGCGGCGTTCGACGCGGCTGACGCCGAGGCCGGGAAGAACGATCCAGGAGGCCGGCAGGGCCCGCCTCCTGGAACCGTTGCACCCAGCGGCGCACGACTTTCGGGTCCACGTCACAGGCGCGGGCCGTGGCTCGAATGCTCCAGCCTCGATCCACGACACAACGGACCATCCGCTCTCGACCGCGCGGTCCAAACAAGGCATTTTGGTGAAGGTTCACGGGGCGTCCTCCTTGGAATGGCTAAGTCGGCAAACTCAGCATCCTTCGGAGTCGCCCCGTGGACAACCTATTGAGAGATCACACCTAGG
>NZ_KB898909.1:0-30030 GCF_000377925.1 Thioalkalivibrio sp. AKL12 | reverse complement strand
CGGACGATCTCGATCTCCGGCACCTCCTGGTCAATGGTGAACGCCACCTGGTCACTTTCATCACCGGCCGCTTCGGACACATTGCCCGCCGCATCCACCGCCTCGGCGGTCAGCGTCAGCTCAGTGACATCACCGTCGGTCGGCAGCTCGATCGTGGTCGCCCACGCGCCGTCGTCGTTGGCCACCGCCGTGCCCAGCACGTCGGTACCATCGCGCAGCGTCACCGTGACCCCCGCCTCGGCCGTACCCGCCACCAGCTGCGTGGTCGCATTGGTGGTGGCATCCGAGGTCTCAATTACCGGGGCAGCCGGAGGAACATTATCGAAGCTGTACGTTACGAACACAGACCCAGCATTCGATTCGACCTCAACGCCAGTGTCCCCTTGGGCGACCGCACGGATGGTCAAGTTCAGACCCGAGACCTCGACCCCGTCGTCAGGGAGGAACGTAACCGTGCCGTCTACGAAGTCGCCTCGCTGGAAAATGAAATGATCGTCTGAATCATCACTGAAGGTCCCACCCACCAGGGTCTCCCCGTCGAAGATACGCACACCGGTGACGTCCATCCCATCGACATCATCCAATGCTTCGACCGATATTTCGCCCGTTGCACCATCTACGGAAAAACTCGAGATCACCGGCCCCAACATTTCGAAAACTTCAGCGATACGCCCCTGAAGCTCATCCAGCTCCTCGCCAACCGTGGTACCGTCGTTTCCCCCGCTGTCAGTAACATTCCCAACGAGATCCTGAAGAGCCTGGACCGCCGCACCCAGTTCAACCAGCGTCGCAAGGTTTTCGGTCAACGTCCCTTCGCCAACAATCGCGTCAATCTCCGCCTTGAGTTGGTCAGTGCGCTTAACGAGAAAGAGATTGCGGGAGCCATCGACATCCGCCGTATCCACGTTCACATCGTCGAACGACTCTGAGGCCGAACGAACTACAACATCAGGCCCATCCTGTTCAGGAAAAAGTTCCGCATTGTCCGTCAAGAACTCGAAAGCCTCGTTGGCTTCCGCGTCACTTTCGACCGTGATGATCAATTCGCCGGTTCCGGACACTTGCTCGGTACCGAGCCCTTCAATCTGCCCCTGGGAAACCACAAGACTAGAATTCAGAACAATGACAGCTGCACCCTTGATCTCGACGCCGGTCTCAAGAACGATATTGCCGTCGCTCACCTCCAGGGAGCCCCCACCTAAGTCGATATCACTGCCATCCAGAAGAGTCAGCTCATAATCGTCGCTGGGCATATCGAAGGTGAGCGTGCCGCCGCTGAGTTCGATATTGAGTTGTGCGTCAAAGTCTGTCTGAGCCGGATCATTGATATCACCCACCAGCAACCATAGGTTGCCCTCACCGCGAATGACGCCTTCTTCTCCTTCCTCTTCTTGGTTATCGATCGCCGCCTTGTCCGCATACACCGTAAGGCCGCCTTCAATCACTACATCGGAGATGTCTTCCGTCACCACCACGCTATCACGTTCGCCGGGAACGTCAGGCAACACCACTTGGTCGTCAGAGCCGTCACGCTCAACATCCTCGTCCGCGGAAAAGTCGCGCCAGTTGACGAATCGTGCACCCTCCTGGGTTTCTTCGACATAGATGTGGCGGCCACTAAGGGAAAGACCCCCTTCGCCGTCGGCAATGACGTTGAAGCTGTCATGGTCGACCGTCGCGTTGCCGGTCTGCTCGTTGCCCGCCTGATCGATGACACTTGCCGTGATGATCAGTTCGCCATCGGCCAGGCCGCTAAGATCGACTGTGGCAGTGAAATCGCCCTCCGCATCGACCGTAGTTTCGGCAGTCACTTCCGTGCTGCCATCCGTGATTACCAGAGCGACATCTGTCCCCTCGTCGATATTCTCGGTGGTGCCAGTCAGTTCGACCGCATCGGCATTGTTGCGATTAATGGTATCGATGTGATCTTCCAGGCCGACGGTCACGCTGCCAGCTGGAATCTCGGGTGCGGAAGCTGAGGACCCGCCGCCGCTCGACCCACCCACCGCAGCGGCAAGTCCCGCAGCGGCCGCAACCCCGCCGATAACTCCTGCGGTGGAAAGTCCGCCGCCACCCGTTGTGCCGCCTTCGCCAGCAACCGATCCAGCATCCGTCGCTGTATCACCGTTGGCTTGCGCCACGTATTCGCTCTCGGAGTGAATGGCTTGAGCCACGCTGTCGCCCGACAGATCGCCATCCGGGAAGAACGCCACGTCCGGCGTCACATAGAAATCGACCAGGCGAACGAGTTCTTCTTCGTCCACCGAGAGGATCAGGTCATCGCCCTGGCGCGCCATCCTCAGGTCGTCAACCGCTCGGCCGGAATCGATATCCAGGAGGGTGATGCGCGCGCCTTCCGGCAGGACATACCCCTCGAACTCCGCCGGTGTCAGCTGAAGCTGAGTCCCGTCCGCCAGCTGCACAACGATGACAATCCGTTCCATGACCATGGTCGACATGTTTTTTCCTCGGGCGTCTTTACATTTAATCTGGGTGAACCAGGGGACGCATCCAAACGGGTGCGTGCGCAGGATTCTCTGCCAGCATTACACAATGCGTTAGCGGCAATTGGAAGCATTTTTGTCGCGACGATACACGATAAAGAACGACATTTTACGACATCTGTTTTGCAACGAATTATGGAAACGTTGTGTGTTCAGATCGGCATTGTTAACCGCGCGGTTTTTCTGTTCTCATATTGGAACCTAACCATTTCGTTCTGCAACGAATCAGTCCTTCGCGAACCGGTAAGATCCCTAACTGGCTGGCCATAACCGCCGAGCTTCAATGACGAACGGATACCACGGTGCACGTCCGGGAAATCGGGCAAAGGCAGCGGCAACATCCAACGCCGATGGCCGGCACCCCATCCCTGGAATAGAGGCCGCGTTTTCTCGCGCTTTTGTCGAGGGTTTGCATCGCTCTTCTTATATGGCTGGGGACGACGATCGTGCTGGGCTTCCCGGAGAACGCCTTCCAACACTCGTTCCCAATCGGGGGCGGTGGTCCCGGAGAAAGTGTGCCGGGGCGTGCAACGCAGCACCGGACCCTTGCATTTGGGGGCATTCCACAAGTACCCGGATGCGGCGGGACTCTGCGAAGAAGATCGCGCCGCGGGGCTACTTCAGGCCAAAGGGGCGTCTGGCATCGCAGCCGGTCAACTCCGAGGTCATGCGAGCCGATCGCCGGCGCGCCTTGCGGTAACCTGATTGGCGACGAACGTCCGCCAGTAACGGGCGCTCTCGAAGACGTGCCTGACCCGCCCCGGGCCACTTTGATCCAGGCCCTCCCGGGAATGTCACCACCCCGGGGCCCCTTACCTCTGCCCGGTCCTACCGGAGGCTACGCACCCTGATGGTGATCCTTGCCGCAGCCCCCTCTCCGTCATCCCGGCCGCAGCGCAGCGAAGAGCCGGGATCTCCACACGCCAGTCCAGCCCCAACATACGGGTACCCCATACCGTGGAGACCCCGGATCACCGCTGCGCGATTTCGGATGCCGAAGCAGGGGGCGACTGGAGAGCCGAGTCCCCTTGAGCCTGGCTGAAGCTCGTCGCTTATCAGGTGCGGTAAAAGACCCTTGCGGCGGGATCAGACGTCGCGCGCAATCCACGCCGGGGCGGTAAAGGCATAACCGATGCCGTTGACGGTGGTAAGCGGGAGTTCCTGCGCCGCTTCTGACCGCACCTTGGTGCGCAGCCGGCGCACCAGGATCTCGAGACGACGCAGGTCGAAGGCCTTTGGGTCGACGCCCAGGGCGGCCAGGATCGCCTCCCGGGGAACGGCCTGCCCCGGTGTCTCACAGAGGCAGGCCAGCAGTGACTGTTCCCGGTGCGATAGACGGATCTGACGGCCGTGCGGCGACAGAAGATTCCAGCGCAGGCGGTCGAGCTGCCAGGCATCCCGCGGGCCGACCGGCACGATGCGTGCCAGCAGGTTGCCCACAACCGCGTCCAGCAGCTGTGCGTTCACCCCCCGCGGCAAAACAAGATCCGCCCCGTGCCGGACAACCTCGAGCCAGCGGTCCGGATTGTCGCAGGCGTCGAATACCACCAGCCCCGGACTGTATCCACCCGATCCGCCGGCCAGCACGTCGAGACCGCAGCCATCCGGGAAGGCGGGCTCGAGGAGGATCAGTTCCGGCGGGCGCTCGGCAAGGGCCGCACCCAGATCCTCCGCTGTCGCGGCATCCGCGCATTCGGGCAGGCGTTCCGCCAGTGCCTGGCGCCACCGCTCCCGCGCATCGGGGTCGGCGGCGGCCAGCAGCACGCGTGGGTCCGGTGGGGCCTTGCCCACCGTGGGATCCGCCGCAGAGCTCGCGCGCGACAGGTGCTCCTCGGGGATTGCGGTTGGACTGCGGGGCTCGGGACCCGCAAGCGAGGGGGCGCCCGCAACCACCGTCTCGGGGCGCGCATCGGGCCCGTCCGGAAGGAAGCCCGCGGGACGCGAGAGGGTGCGGCGCTGGCTCATCGCTCGCCCAGGGATTCCTGGATACCGCGCGTGATCGGCTTGGTGAGAAAACCCAGTACGGTGTTCTCACCGGTCTTGATCTCGACAGTCGCCGTCATCCCCGGCTGGATACGCACGGGCTCCGGGCCCAGACCGACCAGATCCTTGCCTTCCATCAGGACATGCACGCGGTAATGCGGCTCCTCTTCGCGCGAGCGCTGATCTTCCTCTTCGAGGGTATCGATACTGATGTAGTCCACCGTGCCGGGAAACGAGCCGTAGATCATGAAGTCGTAGGCATCGAACTTGATGTTGGCCTCGAGGCCCGGACGCACATACGCGATGTCCATCGGCCGGACCTTGGCCTCGATGACAAAGTCGTCATCCACCGGGACGATCTGCATGATTTCCTCTCCGGCCCTTGCCACGCCGCCGCGGGTGGTCAGACGCACATCACGCACGACGCCGTCGGTGGGCGCTGTGATCTCGGTGTACTGCAGCACCTCCCGATGCTGCGCGAGAAGGTGATTAAGTGCCTCCAGGTTCTCCTGGGCCTGTGCGAGCTCGGCCTGCGCCTCCTCGAAGTACTGGTTGCCGCGGTTGACGATATTGCCGCGGGTCTCCGCGCGCTGACGCTGCAGGCGCAGGACCTCGACCTGGCTGACATCGCCGGTGGCCACCAGTGGTTCGGTCAGTTCGAGTTCTTCGTCGATGATCGCGAGCGTATCCCGTAGCACGCCAAGCTCGGCATTGAGGCTTGCGCGCCGGCGCTCGAACAGCGCCTGATGGTTGGCGAGGATCTGCGGATACTCGCGCACCAGTTGGGGAAACACCGGAGCACTGTCGAGCATCTCGGCCGTCAGGCGCGCAATCGCTGCCATCTCGGCGGCGAGCTGCGCCCGGGTCTCCATGTACATGGCCTCGGTCCGCTTGCGGTCGAACCGCACCAGCACATCTCCGGCACGCACCAGGTCGCCTTCCCGAACCAGTATCTCTTCGACTCGCCCCTGCTCCATCGGCTGGATCAACTGGTTGCGCGAGCTCGGGATCACCGTGCCCTGCACGCGCGTGATCTGGTCGATCTCGGCCCATGCGGCCCAGGAAACAAAAGAGCCCAGCGTCAGAGCCACGAGGGGGATCAGGAGCCGTGCGGGCCAACTGATGCGGCGGCGAGTGTCGTCGGGTGTGCTCATACGGCCTTCCTCTCCTCGGTCGATACCCCCTGCGAACGCTTGCGGGCCAGTTCCGCCATCACCTGCTGGCGCGGGCCATCGGTAACGATGCGCCCGTTCGCGAACACCACCACCCGGTCCACCAGCGGCAGCAAGGTGCCCTTGTGCGTGGAGACGACGATGGTCCTGCCCTGCTCACCCATGGACTTCAGCAGCTGGATCACACGGGCCTCGGTGGTGGCATCCATCGCCGCACTGGGCTCGTCCAGCAGCAAAACGCCGGGGTCCACGAGCAGTAACCGGGTGATCCCGATCAGCTGCCGTTGTCCGCCGGAAATACCGCGCCCACCCTCCGTGATCGGCAGGGCCAGCCCCAGCGGGTGTCCGTTGATCAGGTCGATCAGACCGGTTTTGCGGGCGGCTTCGAGGATCGCTTCGTCTCCCGGGTCGGAGATGCCGCGAAGGAGGTTCTGCCGCAGGGTGCCGTGGGTCAGACGCAGGTCCTGGGGCAGGTAGGCGATACGCTGTCGCAGGCAGTCGGTGCGGATGTGCGCGACATCCAGCCCGCCCAGATAGACGTGGCCCTCCCGCGGTCGAAACAGCCCCGAGGCCACCTTGAGCAGGGTCGACTTGCCAGAGCCAATGGCGCCGACGATCGCCACGCGCTCGCCCGGCGCGATCTCCAGTTTCGGGATGTCGATTGCCAGGTGGTCATTGTCGCCATAGGCGAACCGGACGCGGTCAAGCTTCAGGCTGTTATCCAGAACCTCGGGTGCCAGGTTACGGTCGTGTTCGTCCTGTTCGTTCGGCAGCGACAGCAACTGGTCAAGGTTACGCAGGGCGGCACGTGCATGCTCCCACTGCACCAGTACCGACGGAAAACGGGCGATCGGGCTGAGGGCGCGCTGGCTGATGATGGCGCAGGCGATCAGCGCGCCCATACTCAGCTCGCCGCGCACCGCCAGAACTGCGCCGAACGCGATCAGTAGCACGTAGCTGATCTGCTGCAGCGTTGCCGTCACGTTGGACGACATCGCGGAGGCGGCCTTGATGCGGTCGTCATCCGCGCCCGCCTTATCCAGTAGCTCCTGCCAGGCACCGGCGATCGCTGCGTCGTTTCCTGTGGCCTTGATGTTCTCCACCCCGTCGATGGCCTCGACCAGCATGCCCGCCTTCTCGTTCTGGTGGCCCTGGTTGGCGGCAATCGCCTTGCTGACGCGGCGTTGGGAGAGAATGCCCACGAGCAGCGCAACCGGCACCAGGACCAGGGGCACGATGGCCAGGGGGCCGGCCAGGTAGGCAATGACCCCGATAAAGAAGAATGCGAACGGGACATCGACCACGACGAAAATGGACGACGAACCGAACACGCCGCGCAGGTACTCCAGCCCCTTGAGTTGCGCGGCAAGCGTGCCCAGGGACGGCGGGCGAGCCTCCATGCGCACACCCTGAGCCCTGCGGAAGAACCAGTCCGACAGTTCGATGTCGATCTGCGTGCCCTCACGATCCATCATGTGGCTGCGCACCTGCTTGAGGATCAGGTCGAACAGCAGGGCGAGCATCACCCCGGCTCCCAGCACGAGCAGGGTCTCGAATCCGGTATGGGGGATGACGCGGTCGTAAACCTGCATCGTGAACAGGGCGGTGGCCAGTGCCAGGGTGTTGATGATCAGCGTGGCGAAGAATGCATCGCGGAATACCCATTTGCGCCGACCCACAACGTTCCAGAGAACATCCGAGGCTTTACTGAATGGGGCTTCGGTCGTGCTGCTCATGGGGTCTGCTCGCGCATCGGGCCCGTCAGGGCATTGAGAAAGGCTTCAGCGCGGTCCGTCAGCAGCGCAAGGCGCAACGAGGCCCGCAGTTCGTCCGCGCGCGCCTCCTCCACGGAAAGCGCCGCATTCGCCGCCTCGCGCACGGCGTTCATGACATCCAGCCAGGTCTTCTGTCCGATCACGTACTGACGCCGATAGGACTCGGCGACGCGTGCGGAACTGTCACGGTTGAGCCGCGCGCTGGCGAGTCGGGCGCGCGCAGCCTCCACCTCGTACCAGGCATCGGCCACCTCCGTTCGCAGATCGCGCAACGCCGCCTCGCGCTCGTCCAGCAGGGCCGATTCCCGAGAGCGAGCGGCACTGATCGCATCCCCCGTCGAAAGCCCGGGCCCGAAGTTGGACTCCACCACCACCAGGAGGCGAGTGTCGGAGCGGTTGTCGGGCAGGATCGCGTCACCCCGCTGTTCGCGTTGCTCCAGTCGCAACGCCAGTGTCGGGAACCGGTTGGCGCGCTCCGTACGAACGTCCGCCCGCGCTGCAAGACCCTGCGCGCTCAGTCGCGACAGGACCGGGGACGTGCCCTCGGCCGACGACTGCGCGCTCGGGAGATCCTGCGGCAGGACGAAGCGGGCCGTTCGACCCTCCTCGACCCGGGTCACATCCACTCCAGCAAGCTGACTCAAGCTGGCCCGCGTGCGCCGCAACGACTGGACCACGCTGGCCCGGTCCGAGCGCGCCTGGGCCAGGCGGGAACTCGCGAGATCCAGATCGGACTCCGGGCTGACGCGGCGAGCGACCCGACGGTCGATCATCGCCTGGAGTGCCTCCAGTTCTTCGACATGGGTATCCGAAATGCGCAATTGCTTTTGCCGTTTTCGCAATTCCGCGAAGTTGTCAGCCAACCGGATCAGAACGTCCTGCCGAGTCGCGTCCACCTCTTCGACCGCCGCCTCCTCCCGCGCCTCGGCTGCCTGAATGCCCGCCGTGATGCGCCCGCCCGTCCACAACGGCTGCTGCAGGCTCAGCACTGTCTGCAGAACCTCATTGTCGTCGACGCTGGCCTCGACCCCCGGTGTCGGGAAACGTGCCCAGCCCGCAACGCGGCGATCGCCCTCGGCCGCCTCCCGCTCCTGGAGCCGCGCCGTGATCGAGGGATAGGACTGCGCCGCAAGCGCTGCGAGATCCGCAAAAGACCAGGCCTCCGCCGGTGCACCCGGCTCCTCGTGCGCCCCCGGGTCTTCACTCAGGGTCAGGTACCATTCCGACTGCACCACATCGGGCACCAGAATCAGCACCAGCAACAGCCCCCAACGAACCCACCTCGCACCTGGAAGCATGGAGGCTGTGCTGTGATCGCCTTCGGTTTGCACGTGGTGGTTTCCGGGTCCGGTTGGTCAACAAGAAGGGAACTGACGCCACAGCCCCGCCTGAATCACGGAGTTGTGGCCGTCGGGCTTAAGACCCTACGGGGTTGGACCCGCGGACATCCGCGGCTCGTCTTATCAAGAAATTGAATTTCGACCGGCTGGCGCCATCAGCAGCCCCGAACATCCACTTCCGCCCGATCGATCCGTCATTTTCCTATCTCTTCCGACATCAGGATGCCGTGCCCCGCTTTTATGTGCACCGAAACTTCTCCCGACTCGGGAATGTTCCTTTCCATTACGGATACTAAAATCTGAGGCGTATGAGACGTTGGTTGCTGCCTCGCTGCTATTCTTCGACTCACGTATCTCCTAATACGTTTGCCCTCGATCTCGCCCCCAGGCGCGTTTGCGGGCTTTTTTATGTTTACGAAAAGTAAATGGAAAAGCACGTCCTGCAATGCGGTCGTAGATGTCAGGTCTCGCCTGGTCATATACACGTTTTCGAAGCAAATCGGGGCGCGTGGAGAGTTCGAGGAGAGTTCGGGGTCTACCTTGGGAGAGTTCGGGGTCAGACCTTGCCTCTTGTCCCCGGGTCACGGGAGAGGCAAAAGGCAAGGTCTGACCCCCATGAAACACAAAACCGCTGCGATCAAAAACGGCGGCGTGTGGTCGGATAGAGACCTTTGTGCCGATGGCGAGCGACCCAGCCCATGACCTCTCCGAATGTGGAACACGACCGAACCGTTGATCCCGCCGAGGTGGAACGCTACCGCGCCCTTGCCGAGATGTGGTGGCAACCGGATGGAAGACTCTGGCCCCTGCACGTGCTGAATAACCTGCGCAGTGACTACATCCGTGACCAACTCTGCCGCTCGCTCGGGCGGAACGCAGAGGCCGTGCGACCCCTCGCCGGCCTGCGCATGCTCGACATCGGCTGTGGCGGCGGGCTGCTGAGCGAGGCCATAGCCCGCCTGGGGGCGGATGTACTGGGCGTGGACGTGGTCGACCGCAACATCGCCGCGGCGCGGCTTCATGCCGCGGAGCAGGGCCTGGATATCGAGTACGAAGTGAACACTGCGGAGGCCCTCGCCGGGCGTGGCGAGGCCTTCGACGTGATCCTGAACATGGAGGTGGTGGAGCATGTGGCGGACCTGCCCGCGTTCATGGCGAGCGTCAACCGCATGCTGCGCCCGGGCGGCCACACCTTCGTGGCCACGATCAATCGCAATCCAGTCTCGTTCGTGGTGGCGATTGTCGGGGCGGAGTACCTGTTCCGCATCCTGCCCCGGGGCACCCATCAGTGGAAGCGCTTTGTCACGCCCCGGGAAACGCGGGCGCTGCTGGCACGGGACGGCCTGGAGCCCGTCTCGCAGACAGGAGTGAAGGTGAATCCGCTCACCCGCCGGATGTGGCTTTCGCGATCCATGAGCGTCAACTACATGCTGCTGGCACGGAAGCCCGAAGCCTGAAGGGCGAGTTCGCTGTATGGCGCTTCCGCTGATCCATCATCCGAGCTACACGATCGAACTGCCGGATGGGCATCCATTCCCGATGGCGAAGTTCCGGGTCCTGCGGGAGCGGCTGGAGACCGGGCTGGCCGACACAACATTCGACTGGCTGCAACCGGAGATCGCCCCTCGCAGGGCCTTGGCCCGCGTGCATACACCGGCCTATCTGAATGCCTTCCTATCCGGCCAGACCAGCAAGGCCGCCCAGAGGCGCAGCGGGTTCCAGTGGTCGGAAGCGCTGGTGGAGCGCGTGCGACTGGAAACGGGCGGCACCCTGCTCACCGTAGAGGCCGCACTGAGCGACGGCCTGGCCCTGAACACCGCCGGCGGCACTCACCATGCCCACGCGGGGTTCGCGAGCGGGTATTGCCTGATCAACGATATTGCGGTCGCAACGGCCCATGCGCGCGCCATGGGATGGGTCCGGCGTGTGCTGATCATCGACCTCGACGTCCACCAGGGCGATGGCACGGCCGCCATCTTCGCGGACACCCCCGAGGTGGTGACGTTCTCCATGCACGCGGGGACCAATTTCCCGGCGCGCAAGACACCCGGCGACCACGATATTGAACTCGCCCGCGGTACCGGCGATGAAGCCTATCTGGCCACCCTGCGGGATACCCTGGCGATCCTGATCGACGACATGCGCCCGGACCTGGTGGTGTACGACGCCGGCGTCGATGTACACCAAGCGGATCGGCTGGGGCATCTGCAGCTGACCGATGCGGGCCTCGAGGTGCGTGACCGGCACGTGCTGCAGGTCTGTCGCGAGAGAGCCGCGCCAGTGGCAGCGGTGATCGGCGGGGGTTACGACCGCGACATCACGGCGCTTGCCGACCGCCATGCGATTCTCCATCGGACCGCCGTGTCCCTATGACCGAGACCGAGACCGAGAAAGATCGAGAAAGAGAACACCCATCTTGCTCCGGGCGCCACACCGAACGCGTCGACCGGTACCGGTGACGATCGACGGAGCGAGCCCGGCCTACCGGATCCGGCCGTGACACCCTACCCTACCGCATGCACATGCACGACAGCCGTGCTGTTCGACGCGCACCGAAGCCGCACCCCGGAAGGCGCTCACGGATCCGGGTCCGGGAACAGATCCATCTGCTCCCGCGTAGACACCTGCCTCGTCCGGCCATGGGTACGCGCAGAAGGGCGGCGCCGGCTGCCATGCCGCTGATGAATACCAGCCGCCTCTTGACGGGAATCTCCGGTCCCGCGCACCGACTTGAACCGTTCACGTGCCAGCCGCGCCGCCTTTTCGTGATCCACCACCGGCAGCGGATAGTCGCGGCCGATGCGGCAGCCGGATTGACGCTGCAGACCCTCTGTCATCTTCCAGGGCTGGTGAATCCAGTCGCCCGGTACTCGCGCCAGTTCCGGTACCCATTGGCGGATAAACATGCCTTCCGGATCCTGATCCAGCGACTGCTTCACCGGGTTGTAGATGCGCAGGGCGTTGATACCCGTCGTTCCCGACTGCATCTGCATCTGGCTGTAGTGGATGCCGGGCTCGTAGTCCGTGAATATGCGTGCCAGATGCTGCGCGGGCCGGCGCCAGTGGAGCCAGAGGTGATACGAGGCGAACGCGACGACCATCGCGCGCATACGGAAATTGATCCAGCCGTGATGGCGCAAGGCGCGCATGCACGCATCAACCAGGGGGTATCCCGTGAGGCCCTCTTGCCAGGCACGAAAACGGTGCTCATCAAAGGCGTCTTCGCGCAGTCCATCGCAGGCACGATGCAGGTTCTGGAACTCGATGTCCGGGGCATCTTCCAGCTTCTGGATGAAATGACAGTGCCAGTGCAACCGCTCCTCGAACTGGCGCAGCGATTTCTTCCATGCCGCCTGCCGGCGATCCAGGCCGCGCGGTGCGCGCAACTGCCTCTGACGTTCGCGCGAGGCCTGCAGCACACGGCGCAACGAAACCGTGCCGTAAGCCAGGTGGGGGCTCAGCCGCGAACTGGCGGTCCAGGCCCGTGCGGGGCTGCTGATACCGCCGGCATAGTGCTCTCCGCGCTCGCGCAGGAAGTCGCGCAAAACCCGGCGCCCGGCGTGCAACCCCGGGGGCTGCAGATCGATCGCGATGTCGGCCGCAACCCCTGCCGGAGGGTGTGGCAGGCGGTCCACCCCACCCGCCACCGCGGGTCCGGCGGCGAGGGCCCGAGGTGCGCTAAAGGGGAGTTCGCGCATCAAATCCTCCCACTGAGACGCCCAGCCATCGCGGTTGTGCAGGCCGCGAACGACGCCGTGCTGGCGGTACTCGCGCCACGGGATACGCCGATCGCGCAGCAGGCGTGCGACCGCAAGATCACGGTCATAGGTCCAGCGATTTCCGGTTTCCTGATGGCTGTACACCGCCGCAACCGGGATCTCTTCGAGAAGCTGCTGGAGCACCTCCACCGCAGAGCCCTCGCGCACGATGAGGGGTCGACCGAGATCGGACAAGGCCCGGTCCAGTTCCAGGAGGCTGGCCCGAATGAAATCCCAGTGGCGCCGGCTCGTATCCGGTAGTTCCCAGTAGCCTGGCTCCACGATGTACAGCGGCAGTATGGGCCCTGCCTGTGCGGCATGATGGAGCGGGCCGTGATCATCAATGCGCAGATCGCGCTTGAACCATACGAGGTGGAGGGGCTCGGGCATCTGTCAGGGCTCCGAAGGGCGAGACTGGACGGGCCTGCATCGACGTCGTCCGCATATTCTCTTGCAGTGCAGACCGCCGGAGCCGCTCGGGGGTTCGTGCGCGGGGAAAGGACATCCCGCTGAGGGGCTGCTTGCCCCCCGTTGAACTTGCCCTTCGGCGACAGGACGAACGCTTTGTTCTCTCCCCACGAAAATCAACCGAAGGAGCCACGCGCGATGAACAAACGGACAGCACTGGTGACCGGCGCAACCGGCGGGGTGGCAAGCGCACTGTTGCGATCACTCGATCCCGCAAATGACCGGGTCGCTCTTGTCTCGCGCGACGCCGACGCACTGGAAGCCCTTCGCAGAGAGCTTCCAGATGACCTCGAGGCATGCACGATCGTCGCGGATGTCAGCACCGCTGAAGGCGCGGATGCGGCCGTGGTCCGAGCCTCCGACCATTTCGGCGAGCCCCCCGCGCGACTCGCTCACTGTGCCGGCAGCGCGCTGCTGGCCCCGTTGCACCGAACCACAGAGGCGCAGTATCGCGACTGCATGGCGGCCAACCAGGACAGCGCCTTCTACACCCTGCGCGCCTGGGTAAAGGCCCGACTCCAGACGGACGAACCCCGCGGTAGCGCGGTTCTGTTCAGCTCGGTCGTCGCCCAGATCGGCGTCTCCAATCACGAAGCGATTGCGATGGCCAAAGGCGCGATCGCCAGCCTGGTCCCCGCCGCTGCCGCGACCTACGCCGGCCACGGCATCCGGGTCAACGGGATTGCCCCCGGACTGACGCGGACGGGCGCCACCGAACGGCTATTTGCCTCCCCACGTGCCGAGGCGCAGATCGTGGCGCAGTATCCGCTGCAACGTTACGGGCAGGCGGCAGACCTCGCGCGGGCCGTCACATGGCTGTTGTCCGACGAGGCTGAATGGGTCACCGGCCAGGTCCTGTCGGTGGACGGCGGGTTCTCCCGCGTGCGCCCAATGGTCCCGACAGGCGGCTGAAGGGTTTTGGCACGCATCGCAATCATTGGTGCCGGGATCTCCGGGCTCACAGCCGCCCGGCGGCTGCACGATGCCGGGCATGACTGTCTCGTGCTGGAGAAGAGCCGGGGCCTCGGCGGGCGCATGGCCACGCGGCGCACGGATGGCCTGAGCTTCGATCACGGGGCCCAGTATTTCACCGCTCGTGGGGCAGGCTTTCGCCGTCAGGTAAAGACCTGGCAAGAGCAGGGTGTGGTGGCGCCTTGGGGAGCGGACCGGCTCGTGGGCCACCCCGACATGACGGCCCCGGCCGGCGCCCTGGCAGCGCCCCTGGAGGTAAGTCGCAACTCCCGAGTCGAGGGCCTTCGACGTTCCGACGGGGTCTGGTATCTACAGGTCGAGTCGATGCCTGAACATGCCGACCTTGAGGGTCCGTTCGACGCAGTCCTGCTCGCCCTGCCCGCACCGCAGGCCAGCGAACTGGCGGCCACCGCCGGAACCGGCTTTGCAGTGCTTGCGGGCGTTCGCTATGCCCCCTGCATTGCGTTGCTGGCCGCCGTCGAAGGCTCCACCGACCTGCACGAAACATCGTGCGAATTCTCGGGGCAGCCGCTGGTCTGGGTTGCCCGGAACGGCACCAAACCCGGCCGAGACACGGAATCCGAAACCCTCGTGGCCCACGCCAGCCCCGACTGGTCCCGTGAGCACATCCAGGAAGAGCCGGATCACTTGGCACCTCCGCTACTGACCGCCCTGCGGCCCCTGCTCGGCTCCGCCCGCCTGCTCCAGCATCAGGTCCACCGGTGGCTGTACGCGCGGGTCGAGCAGGCCGCCGGCCAGCCCTGCCTCTGGGACCCCGGGCAGCGCCTGGGCGCCTGTGGGGACTGGGCCCTGGGGCCGCGCGTCGAGTCGGCATTCGACAGCGGCCAGGCCCTAGCAGACGCGGTCCACGAGACCCTTCCCACCCCGCACAGGGGCACCCCATGACCGGCGTCGTCGACACCGACGGCGACGCACCAGACGGACGCGCCGACCTTTTCCCGCCGTCACGGGCGGCCGCCCTGGAGCGGCTGTCGGATTTTGTGCCCCGCGCGGGGCATCACTATGCGGCCCAGCGAAACCGCGATCTCGGGCCCGGTAGACGCGACAACGTATCGCTGCTCTCGCCCTACATCCGCCACCGGGCATCAGCGAACACGAGGTGATCGCACGGGTCCTGGCCCGGCATTCACCAGAGGCGGCCGAGAAGTTTGTCCAGGAAGTTTTCTGGCGTACTTACTGGAAAGGGTGGCTGCAGATGCGCCCCCGGGTCTGGCAGGCCTTCCTGGAAGAACGCGATATCGACCGTGCACGCCTCGCCGAAGACGATGACCTGCGCGAGGCCGTCGCCGCGGCCGAGTCCGGGCGCAGCGGAGTCGACGGATTCGACCACTGGGCCCGTGAACTGGTCGCAACCGGGTATCTGCACAACCACGCGCGTATGTGGTTCGCGTCGATCTGGATCTTCACCCTGCGGCTTCCGTGGACGCTGGGGGCGGACTTCTTCCTGCGCCATCTGCTCGATGCCGACCCCGCCTCCAACACCCTGGGCTGGCGCTGGGTCGCGGGCATCCAGACGCCGGGCAAGACCTACGTCACAACGACCGACAACATTGCCCGCTTTACCGATAACCGGTTCAGTCCGCAGGGTCTGACGTCTGAAGCGCCCGCGATCCGCGACGAAACCCCGCCTCCCGCCAGCGCCCTTCCGGGCCCGCGGACCCTGCCGCGCGGCCGGCGTGTGCTCCTCCTGTTGCATGGCGACGACTTCAGCGGTCAGGAAGTATTGCCGAAAGAGACCGACGTGGCGGCAATCGCCGTCGCCCGGCGCGGCCACCCTGACATGCCCTGGCCTTTTGGGGCCGCGACTGGCCACTGGGTAGACACGCTAGCCGAGGATGCGGCGCGGCGCGCGGGGGAGAGCCTACAGCAGCCCGCAACCGTTCTCCCGCAACTCCATGCGGAGACCCTCCGGTCGCAGTGTGCCGCCGCCGGCGTGACTACCATCGCCACACCGGAGGCGCCTGTCGGGCCCCTGGCCGACGCCCTGGATGTCATTGCTCACGAGCTGGCGGAAGACGGAATCGAGGTCATTCCGCTGCGCCGGATGTGGGACGATCTCGCCTGGCCCCATGCCACCCACGGATTCTTCCGGTTCAAACGCCAGATCCCCGAACTGCTCGCCCGGAACAACCTGTAGCGCCAGGCAGCCCAATCAGGTGGGGAGCATTCGATTCAGCAGGTATCGCTCCTGATCGAGGCTCTCGATCGCGCCGGGACGTACCGACCAACCGAACATGGCCGACTCACTTCTGCACAACTTGACGCAACCAACCAAGGGAGAGGCAAAGGTCAAGGTCTGCCCCCCGTGATTCTTGCGCACCCAGCCATGCCCGCAACGGCGAGATCGTCGTCGCCCTGATCGATGGCGAAGAAGCCACCCTAAAGCGCATCGAGCAAACGCCAGAACAGGTCCTGCTGCACGCAGCGAACCCAGCGTATCCTCCGCTCACCCTCGTCCCTGAACAGCTGCAAATCCAAGGGGTACTCGTCGGACTAATGCGGCGTTACTCGGCCTAATTTGTTCCCTGCCTGCGTCTGAGTTTCGCGGCCGCGAAACTGGTCGGATCCCACACCAAAATTGGTTGCGAGCCATCTGTTTCGCGGCCGCGAAACCAACCAAGACACGAGGCGCCCTGGCGCCCTCGAAAGCAGAGTTAAAAAGCGAGAAATGGACGCGCAAAAAGACGGTACCACGGGAGGGTTCGACGGTGGTTTCGCGGGCGCGAAACTCGCATGACAATGATTCTCAGGCGAGGGGCAGGACTTCCATCATTCCCTTTAGCCCTAAATGGAATGATGGAAGTCCTGCCCCTCGCGAATGATTCGGCAGACAGAAATGACACAGCGGTCATCATTCACTTTAGGCCTAAAGTGAATGATGGAAGTTCTGCCCCTTGTGTCAAATTCTCCGTTTTCGAAATGACTCAACTTCCATGTTTCACTTTAGGCCTAAAGGGAATGATGGAAGTTGAGCACATTCGGGGTGGCTAGGCTACGGATCGTCCGCCCAAAACCTAAAGTGAATGATGGGTCATCATTCCAAATAGTTAATACAGTGGACAGAACCCGGGGTCAGTTCCCCTGAACGAAAGACCCAATCCGAGGCCTTCGACCTCAGCGGGCCTTTCCGCGAGAAGAAGTCGACGGTGGAGGGCAACGACGCCATAGGCCAATGGCATCGCATGGATTCCGCGGCCCAATTCGTATTCCGCTAACCACATCGCCCGATCGATCGTGTCCCGCGGCACATCTGGTCGGCTCCATCGTGTGGCAGCCCGCCATAGACATCGCCGCATATCCTCTATCCTTGGTTCCTTCGAGTACCGATACCACTCATACCCACTCGGAGTCATCACCGCTATGGCGTGTATCACTCGTCCGTCGTAGTCGATCCCCACCGCCGAAGACGCTTCGAGCGACCCCAATATCCATTCCGCCTCATGCCATTGCATCGATTAGCTCCTGCTGCGCCCGGACGTAATCGGCAGCAACCGACGACATAGCATCGCGGAGCACCCAATCCCCGGTCACAGCAGAGTGCACAGCAGCGGCCAGATCTCCACTGGGGCTCCCTTCCCACTCGCGCGCCACCGAGCGCAGACATACCACCAGCGCGGATCCCAGTATCTCCTTTGCCTCCGCATCAGGCATGCCGATGCTGGTAATCTCCTGGCCGATCTCGTGGAGGGCCCGCTCCACGTACACTTCTGCGATCACCGCCGCTAACCCCCAAAGTGCGTAGGTCTCGCCGGAAACCAAGGTCGGATCAATCTCGCTGACAACGAGTTCGACCCTATGCTCGATTACTGAAGCCTCTATCACCATCGAGGCTGACCCCGAACACAATTTCCGCACCGTGCAACTGCAGGGCCGATAATCCAGCCCAAGGAGTGCGCATATCCGTTGCGCGAAAATGCCCGAACTCACCCCACTGGATAGGTCATAGAGCATGTGATCGTGACTCGATGAGGCGTTGATGAAAATCGACCGGCCATCGCTCAACGCCACTCTATAGCTGCGCCACCATCCGGCGGATGGCCCCATCCCAATAGTCGCTGGAGCTGTTTGGAACCTATATGTCTTCATATCGCTATCCCTCGTGATTGTTGGTTTCGTCCTGCCCGTCTGGCATGGAGGAGACCAACGTATCCGAGTAATCATCACTGTCCATTTCTTGTAAGGTCTAGAACCCCAAGGAGACGAAATGACTGAAGGCTCTCAGAGACCACTGTGCGCGTCAGCCGCACTACGTGAAAAACGACCTATGCAGAATTAATCGAAATCGGGCACGGTAGTACGCGTATCAACGGTAAGCCCTAGATCTAGGGAGAAGCCGAGAAAGCCAAGGAAAGCCCAAAGATACGAAAAGGAAAGCGAAAATGGATACGAAACAAATCGACACGCTAATCACCATCCGCGACGTATGCGACATGACACGCCTGTCGCGAGCGTCGATCTATCGATTGCTCCAGCGCGATGCCTTTCCGGCTCCCCGTCGAATCAGCGCTCGGTGCGTCAGATGGCGCCTCTCCAGCATTGAACGCTGGATCGATAAGCTGCCTGCCAACCAAGATGCAGAGTGATCAGGGCACTAAAGTGTTGGGGCACGCGTGGTTGCAAACGGCGTGGGCAGGCATCACGGCGAGCACGCGTCATTCGGAAGCGTGAGGCGCGCCAGAGATGCAGGGAGAGGGGCGTGAAGCTCCATCCAGGTAAACGACCCCAACTGGCTCGCTGTCCCTGGATGGCTTGGTGTTCGTGGCGTGTGAGTTGGTACCCGGTGGGCGGCCCTGGCCGACTTCTCGCCCCGACAGGGCGTGGGCACACTGCGAGCCCCGCGGGGGACGTAGCCCGAGGAGGCGGCGGAGACGACGCACGAGCCGTTTCGGCAATTTATCCCAGGCTTTGCACGTGGGCCTCAGACACATACCCCAGATGGCCGACCATCGTCCGGCTATCAGTGCATCGCCATCCACCGCGCCAGTCGCTTGGTCTATCTGGCGCTCCAGAGGGCTCGCAGAGTGCCGAGGCCGCGACAAGTATTCCGAAAAAGCGGCTGTGCAACGCTCCTTGCCATATGAGCCATGCCTTGTACGAGAACCGAAAGAAATCTACTGGTCGCTTTGGCGCCGCCCGAGAGCGGAAGCCGGCGGGGAGCATCCCTGCGACCGGCTGTGTGCCGAGAAAGACATCGACCGCCGTCTGATCCGCCCCCAAAGGGCCCCAGACCAACGGTATGGTCGTAAGCTTCAACCGCCGCATCACCGACCTGCTGCTGACGCGCCCCTTTCACTTGGGTCAGTGCTTCAGGGGTGAAAGAGGAAGCCCCGGCCACGCAGGACTTAGAACCGCTATCCGATAGCGCGGAGCAGAGTCACTACGACTGCTTGGATCTGGTGACAACTACGCTGACCGATAGGAACCTGCGGGAAAGGGCAAAGAGGCATTGCGAACACAGGGCGGCCGTGGATCTGCCCGCAGCCCGGTCGAGCACGCACCCCCGTTTGGCGCCACGGGTATGCCTCTTGCGCTCGGCCGACCCCGGTTTCGTATATGGCCAGGGCCTGTTTTGTCTATGTGTCCAGCACTTCGGCCGTGTCGTCGGCGAGACGGTCCAGCAGAATCTACAAGTCGGACGGGGCGTCTAGGTCAATTGTTACCTGTTGGCCCGGTTTTCGTGCCTCGGGAAGCGTAGGGCCCAAAAAAGAAAAGCCCCGCCAGTAATTTACCGGCGGGGCCTACCGTTCCTAAGAATGGCACACAGGATGGTATATATGGCGTTTTTTGCCCTATAACTTCCTGATTTTCTGGGGTGTTTGGTGGAGCGGAGGAGGATCGAACTCCCGACCTTCGCATTGCGAACGCGACGCTCTCCCAGCTGAGCTACCGCCCCAAACAGGACGCGCATTCTAGCAACTCCACCCGGTGGCGGGAAGCCCCGCCCGCACAAGATTCGCGAGACGCCCCGCCATGCCTCGGGATCACCTTTTCGCGCCGCACGTCACGGAACTTGGGCCTGGACCCGGTCTAGCATTAGGGCATGTCCGTCACCCACATCCAACGACCCGGGGCGACCGACCCCAGCCTCCGGCTCGCGGGTCTGGCCACACGACGGCCCGCTGCTCGCTCGATATACTGTCCGACATGAGTCTGTCCGTTCGCATCCTTGGCGCCAGTGGCGGGATTGGCCCGGGCCGGCGTACCACATCCATCCTCATCGATAACGACATCCTTATCGACGCGGGCAGTGGCGTGGGCGATCTGACCCTGGAGGAGCTGCGGCGCATTCGCCATGTCTTCCTGACCCACTCGCACCTGGACCATATCGCCTTCCTCCCGATGCTGGCGGATATGGTCTACAGCCCGGATGCCCCGCCCGTCCACGTTCACGGCCTCCCGGCAACACTCAAGGCCCTGTGCGATCACGTCTTCAACTGGGTGATCTGGCCGGACTTCACCCGTCTGCCACGGCCCAATCAGCCCTTGATCCGCCTGGAGTCGCTGCAACCCGGTCACAGCATCGCGGTGGAACATCGCGAGATCCAGGTGCTGCCCGCCCGCCATACCGTGCCCGCGGTCGGCTACAGCGTCACCAACAGCGACGGCGCCGCCTTCGCCTTCAGCGGCGACACGACCTCCTCGCACCTGCTCTGGCCCGCGCTGAACGCCCTGCCCCACCTCGATCTGCTGATGATCGAGACCGGCCTCCCAGACGAGATGGAGGGCATGGCGGATCTGGCCAAGCACTACACCCCGCAGCACCTGGGCGAGGACCTGGCGCAACTGCAGCACCGCCCGCGCATTGCCATTACCCATCTCAAGCCCGGCCACGAACAGGCCATCCGCCAGCAGCTCGCCCGCTCGCCGCACCACGACGGCATGATCTTCCTGCACGGCGACGAACGCTTCGAACTCGGCGCCCACCCTTAGCGGCTACTCATCGCTCGTCCTCACGAGGCCCGCAGGGCTGCGCCGATCGGTCGCGAGCCGCCCGAACACGCCACAGGCTGGTTGCCACCGCACCACCTCCCGTTCACACGCCTGTAACATCCCTGTTATCTAATGCGGATCAGGTAATCACGAGACGGGGCCATGGCCACTCGAATTCTGCTGGTGGAAGATGATGCAGCGATCCGCGAGATGCTGCAGGTGCCGTTCCAGAAGGCGGGCTACGAGGTCCGCGAGGCCGGCGATGTCCGCTCGGCAAAATCCCTCCTGCTGGAAGACCCACCGGATCTGATCCTGCTGGACTGGATGCTGCCGGACATCAGCGGCATCGACTGGGCGCGTACGCTCAAGACCAGCCCCGTCACCAAGGACATCCCGCTGATCATGCTGACTGCCCGCGGCGAGGAAGAAGACCGCGTGCGCGGCCTGGATGTCGGCGCCGACGACTACGTAACCAAACCGTTCTCGCCGCGCGAGCTGGTCGCGCGCATGAAGGCCGTGCTGCGCCGCACCTCGCCCACCACCAGCGAGGAACCGATCGAGATCGAGGGCCTGCGTCTGGACCCCGTCTCCCATCGCATCACCGGCAACGGCGCGGCCATCAGCATGGGCCCTACCGAGTACAACTTGCTGCACTTCTTCATGACCCATCAGGATCGGGTGTTCAGCCGCGAACAGCTGCTGGACAAGGTCTGGGGCACCAACGTCTATGTGGAGGAACGCACGGTGGATGTACACATCCGCCGCCTGCGCAAGGCGCTGGCCGACACCGGGCATGACCACCTGGTGCAAACCGTGCGTGGTTCAGGGTACCGTTTCTCGCAGCTTCCCTGACCTTCGGCGGTCCCCGTGCAGCCCCGCAAGACCTGGCCCGACATCCTCATTACCAGCCTGCTGATCGCGCTGCCGCTCCTGGCGCTTGGCTGGGCCACCGGCCAGTTCTGGCCCACCCTGGCGTTTCTGCTTGGGGCTGCACTGGCCTGGAACATCGCCAACCTGCTGTGGCTGGAGACCTGGCTGCGCCGGGGCGGCCGTGCCGACCCACCGGACGTGCGCGGCCTGTGGGGCGTGATCTTCGACCACCTCTACCGCCGCCGCAGACGCCACGAGAACCGCGTGCATCGGTTGCGCCAGCTGCTGGAGCGCTACCGGGACTCGGCGAAGGCCATGCCCGACGCGGTAGTGGTCCTGAACGATGACCTGCGCATCGAGTGGCTGAACGACATGTCCTGCCAGCTGCTCGGGCTCCACTGGCCGCGTGACGAGGGCCAGCGCATTACCCACCTCCTGCGCCACCCGGAGTTCCTGACGTTCATGGAACGTGCCCGCGAGTCCCTCGCGCGGGTGACCGTGCCCTCCCCGCTGGACAGCGAGCGCCAACTGGAGATGCGCATGCTCCCCTATGGCGACGCGCAGTACCTGCTGCTGGCCCGGGACACCACCCACCTGCACCGCCTGGAGGTCATGCGGCGCGACTTCATCGCCAACGTCTCGCACGAGCTGCGCACGCCGCTGACCGTACTCTACGGCGTCACCGAGAGCCTGGAAGACGAACTGGAGGACCAGCCTCAGCTCGCGCGTTCGGTCCAGATGCTGCGCGAACAGTCCGAGCGCATGAAACTGCTGGTGGACGACCTGCTGCTGCTCTCACGCCTGGAGACCGGCGAAACCACCGGCCCGCAGGACTGGTTCAACCCGTTCCCACTGTTCCAGAAGCTGACGGACGAGGCGCGCATCCTTTCGGGCACGGAAGCGCACGCGATCGTGCTGGACGCCGACCCCAAACTGGAGTTCCAGGGCAACCCGGACGAACTGCGCTCGGCCTGCGCCAACCTGCTGTTCAATGCCGTGAAGTACACCCCCGGCGGGACCACCATCACCCTGCGCTGGCGCGCCGACGACGACGGCGCACGCCTGAGCGTCGAGGACACCGGGCCCGGCATCGCCAGCCATCACCTCGGGCGCCTGACCGAACGTTTCTATCGCGTGGATGCCGGACGCACCCAGTCGCGCGGCGGGACAGGCCTGGGCCTGGCCATCGTCAAACATGTCCTCGCCCGCCACGAAGGCCACCTCGCCATCGAAAGCCAGGTCGGCCGCGGCAGCCGCTTCACCTGCCTGTTCCCCCTGACCCGCATCCGCCGCGCCGCACCCTCCGGCCCCTCCAACTAACGTCATTGCGAGAGCCCGCAGGGCCCGTGGAAATCGTCCGCAAACGCCCCGAACCCATGGGCCTTTCGGACCGATTGCCGCGTCGCTTCGCTCCTCGCAATGACCTATACCAATACCCGTCATTGCAAGCGCAACGAAGTAATCACCCCCACGAACCCGGCCCCATCCCTACCGGGCCAGATGTCACGCGGCTGTCACATGCGCGTCACGCAACTGCAAGCACCGCTCCCGATAATTCGTCATCAAGGACCGAGCCACTCGGCCTTGAAAACCTCAAGCAAGCCCAAGGGAGTACACCCATGTTGTTGAAGCGAAGCATCCTCGCGCTGGCCACGGCCACAGCCCTCGCCATCGCCCCGCTGACCGCCGCGGCTGAAGTCGATGCCGACATCCCGGCCTACGAGACGGTCTCCGGCATCTCCGGCAACCTGTCGAGCATCGGTTCCGACACCCTGAACAACCTCATGACCCTGTGGGCGGAAGAATTCCAGGGCTTCTACCCGAACGTGAACGTCCAGATCCAGGGTGCCGGCACCTCCACCGCCCCGCCCGCCCTGACCGAAGGCACCGCCGACTTCGGCCCGATGTCGCGCATGCCGCGTGACAGCGAACATGCCGAGTTCGAACAGCGCCACGGCTACGAGATGACCGCCGTGCCGGTCGCCATCGACACCATCGCCGTGTTCGTGAACCGCGACAACCCGATCGAAGGCATGAGCATCGATCAGGTCGACGCCGTCTTCTCCTCCACCCGTCGTTGTGGCGGTGCCGAGGACATCACCCGCTGGGGTCAGCTCGGACTGGAAGGCTCCTGGGCCAACCGTGACATCACCCTGTACAGCCGTAACGCCGTCTCCGGCACCTACGGGTACTTCCGCCAGCACGCCCTGTGCGATGGCGACTTCAAAAACGCCATCAACGAACAGCCGGGTTCCGCCTCGGTGGTTCAGGGCGTCTCCGAGTCCCTGAACGGCATCGGCTACTCCGGCATCGGGTACTCCACCTCCGGCGTGCGCGCCATCCCGCTGGGCACCGAAGAAGGCAACTACTTCGAGCCGAACGGCGAGAACGCCGCCTCCGGTGACTACCCGCTGGCCCGCTTCCTCTACGTGATGGTCAACAAGCACCCGGAAGACGGCCTGACCCCGCGCGCGGCCGAGTTCCTGAAGATGGTGCTGTCGAAGGAAGGCCAGGAGGTCGTGGTGCGTGACGGCTTCATCCCACTGCCGGCCACGGTCGCCGAGCGCGAGCGCAAGAACCTCGGTCTGGAATAAACCGGGCGCAGTACCCGCGCCCAGGGAATGGGTGCAAAGGCCGGGACCCAAGGGTTCCGGCCTTTTTTGTGTGTTGTGCGCAGGCCTACCTCGCCCACCGGTCAACCAGCCGTCACATGGATGTCACGTCCCTGTCACATAGCGACCGTAGCATCACGCCCGACATCCAATGGTTTTGCACGCCCTTCGCGGCGGCTCTCAGGGGAACTTCATGTCCACCGCCACCATCGCCCCGCGTCTCGCCGGTTTCCAGCGCTGGCGCCGCACCAAGGATCGCTCCGCGCGCTACATGATCGGGTTTTTCGGGATCGCCGTGGTCGGCGCCCTCACCCTCATGTTCGTCTACCTGCTGAGCGAAACCCTGCCGATGTTCCAGGGCGCCAAGCTCGACCCCCTGACCGAGTACGCCGCCCCCGGCGGCGCCGATACCCGCACCGTGCACCTGGCGGTGAATCGCCACCGCGAAATGGCCGTGCGCATCACCGACGACCGGCGTGCCGTGTTCTTCCGCCCGAATACCGGCGAGATCGTGCGCGAACAGACCTTGCCGATTCCCGATGACGTCCGGGTCACCAGTTTCACCGCGGCCGAGCCGCGTACCCGCCTGGTGGCGCTTGGCCTCGACAACGGGCAGGTCCTCGCCATCGAGTACGAATACAACGAGCGCTTCACCCCCGAGGGCCGCGAATATGACCCGCGCGTGGTCTACCCGCTGGGTGACGAAGACTCCGCACTGCTGGATATCGACGGCGATGGCCCCGCCATCAGCGTGGTCGGGATCCAGCGCGGGTCCAGCGGTATTCGTGTCGCCGCCACCACCGAAGACGGCCACATCCGTCTGGTCCAGTTCGAGGAGACCACCTCGATGATGACCGGCGAGACCCAGGTGCGCCGCAGTGCCTACGACATGCCCGCCCTGCCCGAAGGCAGCACGGCCACCCGCATCCTCCTCGACATCACCGGCCGCATCATGCTCGTGGGCGACGACCAGGGGCGCCTGCACTCCTACGACATCCGTCGTCCGGCCAACGCGACCCTGGAAGACAGCAAGCGCGTGATTCGCGGAGACGATGCCGAAGTCACCTCGCTCGAGTACCTCTTGGGCACGGTGTCGATCGTCGTGGGCGGCTCGGACGGATCGGTCACCCAGTACATGCTGGTGCGTGACGACGACAACGTGAACCGCATCACCCGCGTGCGCGAGTTTCCCGCGCACGCGGGGGCCATCACCAACACCCAGCCCGAATACATCCGCAAGGGCTTCCTGACCGCCGACGAAACCGGCCAGATCAAGATCCACTACCCCACCTCGCAGCGCACCCTGGTGGAACGCCAGATTACCGATCAGGCGCTGCATCGAGTGTACGTGGACCCGCGCAACCGCCTGCTGATCGCGATCGACGAGGCCGAGAACTGGCACCTGCAGCGCCTGGAGAACCGTCATCCGGAGGTCTCCTTCCACGTGCTGTGGCAGAAGGTCTGGTACGAGGGGCGCTCGGGTGGCGACTATGTCTGGCAATCCTCCTCGGCCACCGACGAGTTCGAACCCAAGTTCTCGCTGATCCCCCTGACCATCGGCACCATCAAGGCCGCCTTCTACGCCATGTTGTTCGCCACCCCGCTGGCGATCATGGGGGCAATCTACAGCGCCTACTTCATGTCGGCGCGCATGCGCACGCTCACCAAGCCGTCGATCGAGCTGATGGAGGCGCTGCCCACGGTCATCCTCGGCTTCCTCGCAGGGCTGTGGCTGGCCCCGTTCATCGAGGCGAACCTCCCCGCCGTCGCGAGCATCCTGATTCTGCTGCCGCTGTCCATGCTGCTGATGGCCTTCGTCTGGACCCGTGTGCTCCCCGAGCAGGTCCGCGCATTCATACCGGCGGGCTGGGAGGCCGCGATCCTGATCCCGGTGATCCTGCTGGTGGGCTGGTTCGCGGTGACGCTGAGCCCCCTGATCGAGATTTGGATGTTCGGCGGCGACGCGCGCCAGTGGCTGACCGACAACGGCATCACCTACGACCAGCGCAACGCCCTCGTGATCGGCATCGCCATGGGCTTCGCGGTGATCCCGACCATTTACTCGATTTCCGAGGATGCCGTGTTCAACGTGCCCAAGCACCTGACCCAGGGTTCGCTGGCGCTGGGGGCCACACCCTGGCAGACCGTAGTGCGCGTGGTCCTGCTGACCGCCAGCCCGGGGATCTTCTCGGCGGTCATGATCGGCTTCGGCCGCGCCGTCGGCGAGACCATGATCGTGCTGATGGCGACCGGCAACTCGCCGGTGGTCAACTTCAACATCTTCGAGGGCATGCGCACGCTCTCCGCCAACATCGCGGTCGAGATGCCCGAGGCCGCGGTCGGCGGCAGCCACTTCCGCATCCTGTTCCTCGCCGCCCTGGTGCTGTTCGCGCTCACGTTCTTCGTGAACACGGTCGCCGAGATCGTGCGCCAGCGCCTGCGCAACAAGTACGCCTCCCTTTAAAACGCATTCCAGACAGGTCTCGATCCGATGAATAAATGGTTCAAATCCGGCACCCCCTGGATCTGGCTGAATGCGGGCGCGGTGGCCACCTCGCTGGTGATGGTCTTCGGGCTGATCCTGATGATTGCGGTCAACGGCCTGTCGTTCTTCTGGCCGTCCAACGTCGCCCAGTTCGAATACCAGACGGCGCAGCAAAGCGAGCCTACCCAGGTCATGGGCGAGTTCCAGCGCTCCGAGACAATGACCGCCCAGGCCATGCGCGACGCCGGCTTCGACGTGCCCGAAGGCCAGGAAATCGTGGTACGGCACCTGGTCAAGCGCGGCAATCGTGACCTCGACTCGCGAGACTTCCGCTGGTATCTGGACGACTTCATGGGCGAGCGCGAGATGCCTCGCGATGCGGTGGTGCTGGAACGCCTGCAGTGGGGCAACTTCTACGGCTTTGTTCGCGAGTTCCGCGTGGACGACGCGGCCGTGGCCACCGGCAACGAGGCGCGCGTGCGTTTCGAGGCGGTTATCCCCGAGACCCGCGGCCTGGTCCGCCAGATCGAACGCATCGAACGCGTGGACATCGGCGCGATCAATTTCCAGATCGAGCAGATTCGCATTGCCCTGCGCGGTATCGAGCGTGCCACCGAGCTGTCGATCGAAGAGCGCGCCGAGCGCGAGGCGGAACTGCAGGCCGAACGCGCGGAACTCGAGGAGCAGTACGCGGAGCTGGAAAACGAGCGTAACGAGCTGCGCCGCGAACTGCGCCGCTACGCCATCCTGATGGAGACCGCCGACGGCGCCGAATCCGTGATCGCACTGGCGGATGTCGTGAACGCCTGGTGGCCGAACGACATGAGCATCCCGCAGAAGCTCGGGCACTACGTGCACACCTTCTGGGAGTTCATGACCGGCTATCCGCGCGAGGCCAACACCGAAGGCGGCATCCTGCCGGCGATCTTCGGGACCGTACTGATGGTCCTGATCATGTCGATCGTCGTGACCCCGTTCGGCGTGCTGGCCGCGATCTACCTGCGCGAATACGCAAAGCAGGGCCCGCTGGTGCGCATCATCCGCATTTCGGTGAACAACCTTGCGGGCGTCCCCTCCATCGTGTTCGGTGTATTCGGCCTCGGGTTCTTCGTCTACCTGGTCGGCGGCAACATCGACCAGATGTTCTTCCGCGACGCCCTGCCCTCGCCCACCTTCGGCTCGCCGGCGATCATCTGGGCCTCGCTCACGCTCGCGCTGTTGACCCTGCCGGTGGTAATCGTCTCCACCGAGGAAGGCCTGACCCGCATCGGCGCCAGCATCCGCCACGGCTCGCTGGCCCTGGGCGCGACCAAGGCCGAGACCCTGTGGCGCCTGATCGTGCCGCTTTCGGCGCCGGCGATGATGACCGGGCTGATCCTGGCCGTCGCGCGCGCGGCCGGCGAAGTGGCCCCGCTGATGCTGGTCGGGGTGGTCAAGCTGGCCCCCAGCCTGCCGGTGGACGGCAACTTCCCGTACCTGCACCTGGATCGCGCCTTCATGCACCTAGGCTTCCACATCTACGACGTCGGCTTTCAGAGCCCGAACGTCGAGGCCGGCCGGCCGCTGGTCTACGCGACCGCCCTGATCCTGGTGATGCTGATCATCGTGCTCAACCTGACCGCCATCTCGATCCGCAACTACCTGCGCGAGAAGTACCGCGCCGACAGTGACTGAGATACGACATGCACAACGTCTCTCGCATACATCGTCATTGCGAGGCCCCGCAGGGGCCATGGCAATCGGCTTCCGGTACCCCACACGCCGGAGGCACCCAAACCGATTGCCACGTCGCTGCGCTCCTCGCAATGACGGTGCTTTTCCGCCCCCTCGCGGTGCCGGGATGCGTCGAACCCCATTCCCCATGGAGTACCCGAAATGAGTGACACCCAGACCCACGCCCTCAACGTGGCCCAGAATAACCAGGCCCCGCGCGGCCTCAGCCTCGACCGAGAGGACATCTGCCTGACCGCGGAGGGCCTCAAACTTTTCTACGGCGAGGACCAGGCGCTCAAGGGCATCGACATCCGCATCCCGAAGAACCGCATCACGGCATTCATCGGGCCTTCCGGTTGCGGCAAGTCCACGTTCCTGCGCTGTTTCAACCGCATGAACGACCTGATCGATTCCGTACGCATCGAGGGCACCATCCGCCTGGACGGCGCGGACATCAACGACAAATCTGTGGATGTCCCCGAGTTGCGCCGCCGAGTGGGCATGGTGTTCCAGAAGCCGAACCCGTTCCCCAAGTCGATCTACGAGAACGTGGCCTACGGCCTGCGCCTGCAGGGCGTGAAGAACCGCCGCAAGCTGGACGAGGTGGTGGAGAAGTCGCTCAAGCGCGCCGCGCTGTGGGATGAGGTGAAAGACCGCCTGCACGAGAACGCCTTCGGCCTGTCCGGCGGCCAGCAGCAGCGCCTGGTCATCGCCCGCGCCATCGCGATCGACCCCGAAGTCCTGCTGCTGGACGAGCCCTGCTCGGCGCTGGATCCGCTGGCCACGCTGAAGATCGAGGAGTTGATGATCGAGCTGAAGAAGGACTACACGCTGGTCATCGTCACCCACAACATGCAACAGGCCGCGCGCGTCTCCGACTACACCGCCTTCATGTACATGGGCGAACTGATCGAATACGCGGATACCGACACCCTGTTCACCTCGCCTGCCAAGAAGCAGACCGAGGACTACATCACCGGCCGCTTCGGCTAGGGAGACACGGATGAATCTACACCTCCGCGTTGGTGCCCCATTTTGTGCGAGAGCAAGCGCTACAAACAGGCCGACAAGGCCCATGCCGGTACCAACACTCTGGAAATGGGGCAACAACCCCGTATGTCCTCACTTAGGGAAACACTGATCAATGGGCCTGCATCCGGCTCGGTGCCCCGCCGAAGCGTTTTTGGAAGGGCACTGGGGCCATTACGGCCGGCCTGGGCCCCTGTAACCGCCGTTTTTGGCGGTTACAGGGGCGATTTCCGGTCCTGCGGACACACTACCCCTGCGGCAGGAGTCCCCATCGTCGCGCACGGTACAGGTTCGCCAGGGCGAACAGGCTGTGCAGCTGCGCGGTGTTCTTCTTGAGGCCCCGGTAACGCACCTTGCGATACCCGAACAGGTTCTTCAGCACATGGAACGGATGCTCC
>NZ_KB898908.1:0-37855 GCF_000377925.1 Thioalkalivibrio sp. AKL12 | reverse complement strand
CGAGCGGTGACTATCAGCGCTTCCTGAGGCGGAATACGCTGCTGTGCAGCATGAGCAGCGTTGGCCACTGCGGTGACAATGCGGCTTGCGAGGGCTTCTTCGGCGTCCTAAAGCGCGAACGCGTACACCATCGGCGCTACCGGACACGAGACGAAGCACGGGCCGATCTGTTTGGCTACATTGAGCGGTTCCACAATCCAAGGATGCGGCGCCGCATCGCCATTCAGGATCTGAAGTTTTCAGCCCTTTCCAAACCGTCCGCCGAAACGGGGTAGAACCCGGTCATGCGGCACGTCCACCGCGGATGGGGACGTCACGCTTTCGCCCTTCGGTAGTTCGGAATATGGGTGGATATCGACCAGCAATGGCCCGTCGATCGACGGCCTGGATGTCGGATCGGAAACGACCGGATCCACGATTACCTCGCCACTGTTCAGCGCCAACGAAGGCGACGAGTTGAGCTTCTTCTTCAATTACGTTACATCGGATGGAGGCACCTTCACCGACTATGCCTGGGCATTGCTTCTGGATAGCAACCTGAACCCGGCGCTCCAGCTGTTCACGGCCCGCACGACACCAGATGGTGACACCGTGCCGGGTTTCAACCTTCCTGAACCGGATGCCGAAGTATCGCTCGACCCATCCGAAACCCCCGTCATTGCCGGCGCCCCGGACTGGTCTCCTCTGGGAGACAGCTCAGGGACTTGCTGGTCGGGTGGCTGTGGCTACACCGGCTGGATCAACAGCAGCTTTAGTTTCCTGGAGACCGGGAACTACGCCCTGCAGTTCGGCGTAGTGAACTGGTCGGATACGGCATACCAGTCGGGACTGGCGTTCGACGGCGCCACGATTGCGGGAGAGGCGATTGGTGGTAACGGACCGCCGAACGAAATCCCTGTTCCGGCGACACTCGCTCTGTTCTTCACTGGCCTGGTCGCGCTGGTTGGAATTCGTCGGAAGGATCTCCAGGCATCGTAACCACACCACATATCAATTCATGTGCACCACACGGCTACACGGTCAAACCTTGCCTTTTGCTCCGAGCGACTGCTAGCCGGGCAGCGCGAGTCAAAAGGCATATTGTCGGTGACGTGACGCTGGATCCCGCGCGCGCTGCACGCCTTCATCCCCGGGCCGCGAAACGGTGAACCGGGGTCTCTTTCACTAGGACGCCTTTCCTGCCCTGCCCCCGGGCGGGGCGCCCTATGGAGATCCCGGATCATCGCGCTGCGATTTCCGGGATGACGTAGGCGTTGTTTGCAGCGGCTCGATGCACAAACAAAAAGCGCCCGGCGGCTGAACCGACCGGGCGCTTTTCTTTGCCTTGGCCCCTGGAGGGGCATCGGCGCTGGCGGTTACGCCGAGGCGCGGGAGGCCTTCTTGCGCTCGTGTTCCACCAGGAACTTCTTGCGGATGCGGAGGCTCTCCGGGGTAACCTCGACCAGCTCATCTTCGTCGATGAACTCGATGGCCTGTTCCAGCGTCATGCGGATCGGCGGGGTGAGCTGGATATTCTCGTCGGTGCCGGAAGCTCGGACGTTGGTGAGCTGCTTGGCCTTGAGCGCGTTCACGACCAGGTCGTTTTCGCGCGAGTGCAGCCCGATGACCATGCCCTCGTAGACCTCTTCGCCGGGGCCGATGAACATCTTGCCGCGATCCTGCAGGTTAAACAGGGCAAAGCCCAGCGCCTTGCCGGTGGCGTTGGCGATCAGCACGCCGTTCTGGCGCGAGGCGACCGAACCGGGCTGGTACGGGCCGTAGTGGTCGAAGATGTGGTGCAGGATGCCGGTGCCGGAGGTCGCGGTCATGAACTCGGTCTGGAATCCGATCAGCCCGCGCGACGGGATGATGAAGTCCAGGCGCACGCGGCCCTTGCCGTCGGGGACCATGTTGGTCATGTCGCCGCGGCGTTCGCCGAGCTTCTCCATGATCGTGCCCTGGTGCTGCTCCTCGACATCCACGGTGACGGCTTCGTAGGGCTCCTGCCGCACGCCGTCGACTTCCTTGATGACCACCTCGGGGCGCGCAACGGAGAGCTCGTAGCCCTCGCGACGCATGTTCTCGATCAGGATGCCGAGATGCAACTCGCCGCGGCCGGAGACCTTGAACTTGTCCGGGTCCTCGCCCTCTTCGACGCGCAGCGCCACGTTGTGCTTGAGCTCTTCCTGCAGGCGATCGCGCAGCACGCGCGAGGTAACGTACTTGCCTTCGCGCCCGGCGAACGGCGAGGAGTTGACCTGGAAGGTCATGCTCACGGTCGGCTCGTCGACGGTGAGCGGTTCCATCGCCTCGACGTGGTTCGGATCACACAGGGTGTCGGAGATGAACAGCTTGTCCATCCCGGTGAAGGTAATGATGTCGCCGGCGCGGGCCTCTTCGACCTCCACGCGCTCCAAGCCGTGGAAGCCCATGATCTGCAGCATGCGACCATTGCGCACGCCGCCTTCGCGGTCCACCACTTTCACCGGGCTGTTCGGCTTGATGTGCCCGCGCTTCACGCGGCCGATGCCGATCAGACCCTGGTAGCTGTTGTAGTCCAGCGAGGAGACCTGCATCTGGAACGGGCCTTCCGCATCGACGTTCGGCGGGGACACATGCTCGACGATGGTCTCCAGCAGGCAGGTCATGTCGCCTTCGGTGACGCTGGAATCCATGCCGGCAAAGCCGTTCAGCGCGGAGGCGAACACGATCGGGAAGTCCAGCTGCTCGTCGGTCGCGCCCAGGCGATCGAACAGGTCGAAGACCTGGTCCACGGCCCAGTCGGGGCGCGCGCCGGGGCGGTCCACCTTGTTGATCACCACGATCGGCTTGAAGCCCATGGCGAAGGCCTTCTGGGTGACAAAGCGGGTCTGCGGCATCGGGCCATCCACCGCGTCCACCAGCAGCAGCACCGAGTCGACCATCGACAGCACGCGCTCGACCTCGCCACCGAAGTCGGCGTGTCCGGGGGTGTCGACGATGTTGATGCGGTAGTCCTTCCATTCGATGGAAGTGTTTTTGGCGAGAATGGTGATCCCGCGTTCCTTCTCGATGGCGTTGGAGTCCATGATCCGCTCGCCGTGATCGCCACGCTTGTCGAGGGTGCCGGACTGGCGCAGGAGCTGGTCGACCAGCGTGGTCTTGCCATGATCAACGTGGGCGATGATGGCGATATTGCGAAGCTTCTCGGTCATGGAATGCAAACTCTAGATACTGGCAAAAGGGCCGACACTATACAGAGTTATGCGTTGGCGCGCTGAGACTTCCACGTTTTCAGCGCAGGCTCCGCGCGCTTGCACCCGTCATCCCGACCAAAGCGGCGCAGTTCGCCCCGACAATGCCGAGCGACCTCGTCATCCCGGCCGCAGCGCAGCGAAGAGCCGGGATCTCCCACGCCGGATACCCCCAAGGCCTGGCCAGACCACGGCGCACAAGATCCCGGATCACCGCTGCGCGGTGTCCGGGATGACGGGGGAGAGGCCGGTGCCCAGGACGCCGAAGAGGGCTCCGGCGGCAGGGTGACGACGGTGTACAACGATCCGGGGTGACGGAGAGGGTCCTGCCCCCAGGTCGACGGCAAGGTCCCAAGCGGCTAGGTCAGGGCTAGCGGTCTTCTTCCGGAGGCGGGAACTGGAGGTGGAAGCCCTGCTCATCGAGGTTGGCGAGGACCTTCTGCGGGTCTTCCTGGGCCAGGGTGCGTTCCGGGGTCAGCTCGAACTCCAGCGCGAACTCCAGGCGACCGAGCGCCCGAACCACGCCCTCGGGGAGTTCGGAGAAATCGTCCTTCTCCGGGAGATACACATAGGTATCGGCACGCTTGGTCGCGCGATAGACGTAACACTGCATGGGTTCAGTCCTCGAGATAGGTGTAGCCGGTCAGGCCGTGTTCCAGTTCCGCCAGCAGGCGCCCGGCGGCTTCGCCGCGCAGGCCGATGGCATCAATCTTGGCGCGGAAGGCGCGGCGCAGGTCGTCCGGGGCGAAATGCACGTAGGAGAGCAACTCATCCACGGTGTCGCCGCGTTCGGGGTTCAGCAGGCGGTAGCCGCCCTGCTCGGTCAGTTCCACGTTCACCGTGTCGGTGTCGCCGAACAGGTTGTGCAGGTCGCCGAGGATCTCCTGGTAGGCCCCGACCAGGAAGATGCCGAGATAGTAGGCCTCGCCCGTTTTCCAGGGGTGCAGCGCCAGGGTGGTGTGCGTACCCTCGCGCTCCACGTAGTGCTCGATGTGGCCGTCGGAGTCACAGGTCAGATCCTGCAGCACGGCGCGGCGGGTCGGGGCCTCGTTCAGGCGGTGCAGCGGCATGATGGGGAAGATCTGGTTGATCGCCCAGGTATCCGGGATCGACTGGAACACGGAGAAATTGCAGAAAACCTTGTCCGCCAGCTTGTCCGTCAGCTCGGCATGGATCTCGGCCGGCAGCGCATCCGGCTGTGCCAGCAGGCGCTGACACAGCGCAAAGTAAATCGCCTCGGCGCGCGCCCGGTCCGCCAGCGACAGCATCCCGCGAGCGAAGCGCGCCTGCAGGTCGGACAGGCCGAAGGCGGCGTCGTGATAGATCTCCGAGGCCGGGCGGTCGCGCTCGTCCAGCAGCGCGCGCATCGCGGCGATCTCGGGCAGCTCGTCGTCCGGCGCCGGCGGTATAGCACCATCCCCCGGGGCTGGCTCGCAGTCGATCACGTTGGTGATCAACACCGCGTGATGCGCGGTCAGCGCCCGCCCGGACTCGCTGAACACCTCGGGCATGGCGAGATCATGCTCCTCGCAGATGCGCTTGAGCGGGCGCAGGATGTTCAGCGCGTACTCCTCCACCGAGTAGTTGATGGAGCATTCGTTGCGCGAGCGCGACCCCTCGTAGTCGATACCCAGGCCGCCGCCGACATCCACCACCTGAAGCGCGGCACCCGCTTCGGTCAGCGCGGCGAAGTAGCTGGCCGCCTCGCCCATGCCGTTCTGGATGTCGCGGATGTTCGCGATCTGCGAGCCCATGTGGAAGTGCAGCAGCTGCAGCCGATCCAGCCAGCCGAGGCCGCGCAGGCGCTCGAGGATGCCCAGCACATCCGCCGCGGACAGACCGAACTTGGCCTTCTCGCCCCCGGTGTTCTGCCACTTGCCCTTGCCAATCGACGCCAGGCGCACGCGCAGCCCCAGCAGGGGCGCGATATCCATGTGCTCGGCCTGGCGGATGACCTCCTCCAGCTCCGAGGGCTTCTCGATCACGATGTACACGCGATGCCCGAGCTGGCGCCCGATCAGCGCCAGGCGCACGTATTCGCGGTCCTTGTAGCCGTTGCAGATGATCGCGGCGCCCGGGCGCGACTGCGCGAGCACAGCCATCAGTTCCGGCTTGCTGCCCGCCTCCAGCCCCACCCGTGGGGTAAAGCCATCGGCATCCGACGTGTCGCCCGCCGCCAGGATCTGATCCACCACGCTGCGCTGCTGGTTCACCTTGATCGGATAGATCGCCGTGAACGCGCCCTGGTAGTCCAGCTCGCGTGCGGCCGCATCGAAGGCCCGCGCCAGGCGGCGCACACGCCCGTCCAGCACGTCCTGGAAACGCACCAGCACCGGCGGCCCGATATGCTCCTCGCGCAGCCGCCCGGCCAGCTCATGCAGATCGACACCCGGGTGATCCGGCCAATCCGGTCGCCGCATCACCACATGGCCAGCGTCGTTCAGATCGAAAAAGCCACCATTCCAGTGGTCGATCCCGTAGGTGGCGCGGGCCTCATCCAGATTCCAGGGCGTGACGGTCATGGCGATTCCGGGTTTCACAGCGGGTACATCCCCGTCATTGCGAGGAGCGAAGCGACGCGGCACAAAAGCAGCGAAGCTGCGTTGAACGGCCGCAGGCCGGCCCGAAGGGCGAGCGTAGCGAGTAATCTCCGAAGGCTGGCACGGCGCCGAAATACGAACGCCCTCCGGGGGAAGCGCTTCGTCGCCTGCGGCTCCTCGCAATAACAGGTTGCGCAGAGTTGCCCGCAGGATACAGGGCACTATCATAGCGGCGCATCATACCGTCCACCGCATCCGCAAGGGGAGCCGCCCAATGGCACTCGACAACAACTGGTTCAGCGAACCGCACGAAGACATGGCGCTGTCCCTGCGCATCAAGCAGAAGCTGCACGAAGAACAGACCCCCTACCAGAAGATCGAGATCTACGAGACCGAGGCCTTCGGCAACCTGATGGTGATCGACGGCTGCGTGATGCTCACCGGGCGCGACAACTTCATCTACCACGAGATGATGTCGCACCCGGTGCTCTACTCGCACAGCGCCCCGAAGAACGTGGTCATTATTGGCGGCGGCGACTGCGGCACCCTGCGCGAAGTGCTCAAGCACGACGAGGTGCAAAAGGCCGTGCAGGTAGATATCGACGAGCGCGTCACCCGCTTGGCCGAGCAGTACTTCCCGGAACTGTGCGACGCCAACGACGACCCGCGCGCCGAGCTCCTGTTCGACGACGGCGTGCAGTACCTGCAGGACGCCACGCCCGGCTCCGTCGACGTGATCATCGTCGATTCCACCGATCCGGTGGGCCCGGCCGAAGGCCTGTTCTCCACCGCCTTCTACAAGGACTGCGTGAAGGCCCTGGGCCCGGATGGCCTGCTGGTACAGCAAAGCGAATCGCCGCTATTGCATACCGAGAGCATCATCCGCCCGATGCACGACAGCCTGCGCGCGGCCGGCTTCATCGATGCATTGACGATGCACTTCCCACAACCTACCTACCCCTCCGGCTGGTGGACCTGCACCATCGCGGCGAAGGACGCCCCGGTGTCCTTCCTGCGCGAGGAAGCCGCCGAGGAGGCGACGTTTATCACCCACTACTACAACGCCGCCATCCACCGCGCCGCCGGGGCCACGCCCGAGTTCTTCCGCCGCAAGCTGTTCGCCTGATCCCGGCCAAACTCCCCTTAGCGCGGTGCCATCGTCGGGAGATTGCTTCGCTGCGCTCGCAATGACGGGATTCCCTTCCTGTCATTGCGAGGCGCCGAAGGGGCCGCGGCACAAAAGCGCGAAGCGCGTTGAACGGCCGCAGGCCGGCCCGAAGGGCGAGCGCAGCGAGTAACCTCCCGACGCAACCCCGACGTTTGCCCGGGCCGGCGCTGGGGCGCCCACGGAGATCGCCACGTCGCTGCGCTCCTCGCGATGACGGTGCTTGCTGGCCCCGTCATTGCGAACCATGCAGGGCCGCGCTAATCTGACTACATTTGTAGCAGAGGAGGCACGCCATGAGTTTGCCCGTCCGCATTGATGAGACGCTGTATCAGCAGGCCCGGGCCCACGCCAAGGCCGAGCACCGGACCATCGCCGGTCAGATCGAGTTCTGGGCCGAAGTGGGGCGCACCGCCATGGACAACCCCGACCTGCCCATCGACTTCGTCTGCGAACTGCTGATCGCTCGCGCCGAGGGCCGGGAACTCGCCACCCCGTTCACCCCCGAGGGCAAACGCGACTAATGGCCGCGGACGTGGATGTGCTGCAAAGCACTCGCTTCCGGCGGGCCTACAAGCGCCTCCATCCCGCCCAGAAGACCGACGTAGACGAAGCAGTTGCCGAGATCGTCCGCAACCCCGAGATCGGCACCAGCAAGAAAGGCGATCTGGCCGGGGTCATGGCCTACAAGTTCAAGCCGCGCGAGCAACTGATGCTGCTCGCCTACGAGTACGACCCCACCACCCGCCTCCTGCTACTGCTGGGCACGCACGAGAATTTCTACCAAGATTTCAAACGCGAGTCGTGAGGCCCTGCGTCCGCGCGGTGAAGAGGCTCGCGCGGACGCACACCCTCACTAAGCCCTCCAATGGTGCATCCGCACCAATTCGGCCCACCTGGCGCATCCAGGACGCACCATCGGAATGCATCCATTCCGCTCAATAAGCCGCACTAGCCAACAAACGCGCCCCCACGGGGATGGCATGGATCCTGCTGAAACACTTGGGTGACAAGGGACTGCACGAAGCTCCCCCCATCCGTTTCAAACGAGGCAAAGCCATGATGCACCGCCGCTGGATCGCGCTCTTGATCCTGTTCTGCACCCCCGCGATCGCCCTGGCCCATCCGGGTCATGACCATGCCGGACTTGGCGCCGGGTTCCTGCACCCGTTGTCGGGCCTGGACCACCTGCTGGTGCTGCTCGGTATCGGTTTCTGGGCCGCCCGCTCCAGGACGATGCGCGGCGCCCTGCTGGTCGGGGCCGCGGTCCTGCCTGCACTGGCGAGCGGGTTTGCGATCGGGCTCGCGCAGGGACCATTGCCGGTGATCGAGTTCGGTATCGTGGCCTCGGTGCTGCTGACCGGACTGCTGGTGGGGGCCGGCACGCGCCTACCGACCCTGTTCACTGCCGCGGTCGCAGCCGGGTTCGCGATCCTGCACGGCTTCGCCCATGGCGCCGGGATGGCCGCCGGGATGGCCGCCGGGCTGTCGTCCGGCGCATTCCTTGGCGGGTTCCTGCTGGCCAGCAGCCTGCTGCTCGCGACCGGTGCACTGGCCGCCGGGCTTACGCGCAACGAGACCCTGGAGCGGCCGGCCCGGCATGCCACCGGCGGCGCGCTGGTCGTCGCCAGCGTATATCTGCTGATCGCGGTCTGAGCGAGTGGACATCGCCCCCATCAACCTGGCGGACGCTCGCACCGCCGACGCGGGCTGGCTGGGCCATCTCGAACTCGGGTACGAGCCACGCGATGGTCGCACCATTCTCGCGCGCCGCCGGCACCAGGGGCCGCTTTTGGTGCAGCGCAGCTTTCACCCGGAGGGTCCGGTCTGCCACAGCTACGTGATCCACCCCCCGGGGGGCGTCGCGGGCGGCGACCGCCTGCAACTGGAGGTGAAGCTGGCCGCCGACAGCGCGGCACTGCTGACCACCCCGGCGGCCGCGAAGTTCTATCGCACCGACTTGGCCGACGCCCATCAGGACCAGGTGTTCGCGGTCGCCTCCGACGCGAGCCTCGAGTTCCTGCCGATGGAGACCATCCTGCACGGACAGTCCCGGGTTCGGCTGCATAACCGCTTCCACTTGGCGCGTAGCGCACGGCTGTGCACCTGGGACATCCTGTGCCTGGGGCGCCCGGCCCACGGGGACCATTACGAGCGGGGCGACTGCACCCAGGACCTGTGGATCGAACGCGATGGCGAGGCACTGCTGCACGAACGCCTGAACCTGCAGCACGGCGATCCGCTGCTGACTCGGCCCTGGGGACTCGACGGCCATCCGGTGGTCGGCAACCTGGTGGCCACCCCGGCCCCCGACGGGATCGACCAGGCCCTGCGCGACCACCTCGGGGTACCGGAGAGCCTGCGTCTGGGCATCTCGCGCATCGGCGACGTACTGGTGCTGCGCTGTCTGGGCCCCGGGGCGGAAATCGTCCGCACGCTCCTGCAGCGGGCGTGGCGTTTCCTGCGCGAGCCGGTAACCGGCCACGCGCCCTGCAGCCCCCGCATCTGGACCACCTGACACATCTGGAGACCCATGGAACTGACCCCTCGCGAGAAAGACAAGCTGCTGCTGTTCACCGCCGCCCTGCTGGCCGAACGGCGCCAGGCGCGCGGACTGAAGCTCAACTACCCGGAGGCCATGGCGCTGATCTCGGCGTCGATCCTGGAGGGCGCGCGCGACGGCCGCTCGGTGGCCGAACTGATGAGCCTGGGCGGCGAGGTCCTGACCCGCGACGACGTACTCGACGGGGTGCCGGAGATGATCCCGGAGGTGCAGGTCGAGGCGACCTTCCCCGACGGCGTGAAGCTGGTCACCGTCCACGAACCCATCCGTTAGATTAGAGGAGATACCCGCGATGATCCCCGGCGAACTCCTGCCCGCAGACGGCGATATCACGCTGAACGCCGACCGCGACACCGTCACCCTGGAAGTCACCAACAGCGGCGACCGACCGATCCAGGTCGGTTCCCACTATCACTTCTTCGAGACCAACAACGCCCTGCGCTTTGAGCGCGACCGGGCGCGGGGCTTCCGCCTGGACATCCCGGCGGGTACCGCCGTGCGCTTCGAACCGGGCCAGAGCCGCCACGTGCAACTGGTGGCCTATGCCGGCGAGCGCCGGGTATTCGGATTCCAGGGCCGGATCGGCGGCCCCTTGGACGGAGCTTCGACATGAGCAACACCATCACCCGTGCGGCCTACGCCGAGATGTTCGGCCCCACCACCGGCGACCGACTCCGACTGGCCGATACCGAGCTGCTGATCCAGGTCGAACGGGACTACACCGTGTACGGCGACGAGGTGAAGTTCGGCGGCGGCAAGGTGATCCGCGACGGCATGGGCCAGAGCCAGCGCGCCGACGATGCCGTGGTGGATACCGTGATTACCAACGCGGTGATCCTTGACCACTGGGGCGTGGTCAAGGCCGATGTGGGCCTGAAGTACGGACGCATCCACGCAGTGGGCAAGGCCGGCAACCCGGATACCCAGCCGGGCGTCGACATCGTAATCGGCCCCGGCACCGAGGTGATCGCGGGGGAGGGGAAGATCCTGACCGCCGGCGGCATCGACGCCCATATTCATTTCATCTGCCCGCAGCAGATCGAGGAGGCCCTGACCTCCGGGATCACCACCATGCTGGGCGGGGGCACCGGCCCGGCCACCGGCACCAATGCCACCACCTGCACGCCGGGTCCCTGGCATATCCAGCAGATGCTGAAGGCCGCCGAGGCCTTCCCGATGAACCTGGGCTTTCTCGGCAAGGGCAACGCCAGCCAACCCGAGGCCTTGCGCGCGCAGATCGAGGCCGGCGCCCTGGGCCTGAAGCTGCACGAGGACTGGGGCACCACGCCGGCCACGATCGACTGCGCCCTGTCGGTCGCCGACGAATACGACGTACAGGTGTGCATCCACACCGACACGCTGAACGAATCCGGCTTTGTCGAGGACACCCTGGCCGCGTTCAAGGGCCGCACTATCCATACCTACCACACCGAGGGCGCCGGCGGCGGCCACGCCCCCGACATCATCAAGGCCTGTGGTCAGCCGCATGTCCTGCCATCCAGCACCAACCCCACGCGCCCGTTCACGGTCAACACCATCGACGAGCACCTGGACATGCTGATGGTCTGCCACCACCTCGACCCGCACATCCCGGAGGACGTCGCGTTCGCCGAGAGCCGCATCCGGCGCGAGACCATCGCCGCAGAGGACATCCTCCACGACCTCGGCGCGTTCTCGGTGATTGCCTCCGACTCGCAGGCTATGGGCCGCGTCGGCGAGGTGATCCTGCGCACCTGGCAGACCGCCCACAAAATGAAGGTGCAGCGCGGTTCACTGGCACAGGACCCGGCCACCCACGACAACTTCCGCGCGCGGCGCTACATCGCCAAGTACACCATCAATCCGGCACTCGCCCACGGCATCGCCCACGAGGTGGGCTCGATCGAGCCCGGCAAGCTCGCCGACCTTGTGCTGTGGGATCCGGCCTTCTTTGGGGTGAAGCCCGCGCTGATCCTGAAGGGCGGGATGATCGCCTCAGCCCCGATGGGCGACCCGAACGGCTCGATCCCTACCCCGCAGCCGGTGCACTACCGGCCGATGTTCGGCAGCTTCGGCCGCGCCCGCATCGAAACCGCGGTCAGCTTCGTCTCGCAGGCCGCACTGAAAGCCGGCATCGGCGAAAAGCTCGGCTTGACGCGACGCCTGGTCGGCGTCAACGGGTGTCGCGAGGTCAGCAAGCGGGACATGCTGCTGAACGACTGGCTGCCGGAGATGGAGGTCGACCCGGAAACCTACGAGGTGCGCGCCGACGGCGAACACTTGACCTGCGAGCCGGCCACCGAACTACCGATGGCACAGCGCTACTTCCTATTCTGAGGCCCCCTCATGCTGCGACTGACCGAACAAGCGAACACGACGGAGATGCCCGTCATCGGCACCCTCCTCCTACCCATGGAGACCCGCGTGAAGAGTCGCTTTCGCGCCACCCTAGACACCGGCACCGAGGTCGGCGTATTCCTGGAACGCGGTGGCATGCTGCGCGACGGGGACGTCCTGCGCGCGGAAAGCGGTGAATGGGTCACGGTTCGCGCCGCCCCGGAACCGGTCAGCACGGTGTATTGCGAGGATCCGCTGCTGCTCGCGCGCGCCGCCTACCACCTGGGCAATCGCCACATCGCACTGCAGATCGGCCCAGGCGTGCTGCGCTACCTGCACGATCATGTGCTGGACGACATGCTGCGTGGCATCGGGCTGAATCCGATCTACGAGGATGCCGCGTTCGAACCGGAGGCGGGCGCCTACGGCCACGGCCATGCCCACGGCGGTCACGGTCATGGCCATCATCACTGATCCCGGGCTGGCACGCCGCCGCCTTTGGCAACTGGTGAGCCCCACTCTCCCGGTCGGCGCCTACAGCTACTCCGGCGGCCTGGAATGGGCTATCGAGGCCGGATGGGTGGCGGACGAGGCCGCCGTGGCCGACTGGATTCAGGGCCAACTCGACCACACCCTGGGACGAGTCGACATCCCCCTGTTGCACCGTCTGTACATTGCCTGGCAAACGGGCGACACCGACGCGGTCGAGGAACTCAGTGCGTGGCTGGGTGCCAGCCGCGAGACCCATGAACTGCGCGCAGAAGATCGCCAACTTGGACACGCACTGGCCCGCCTGCTGACCGAGTTGGACCTGGACGAGGCGGAGGCATGGAGCCGCCACCCCGATGCCACCTGGGCCACGCTTTTCGCGCTGGCGCTCGCGCGCTGGCGCATCCCCATCGAGGAAGGTGCAGAGGCCAGCCTGTGGTCGTGGTGCGATAACCAGATCGCAGCCGCGATCAAGCTGGTACCGCTAGGCCAAACCGCCGGGCAGCGCCTGCTCTACCACCTGGCCCCCGCCATCGGTCAGGCCACCCGCGCGGGACTCGCTCATGAAGACATAGCGATTGGCGGCACTGCACCCGGTGTCGCGATCGCCAGTGCCTTGCACGAGACCCAATATTCACGCCTGTTCAGAAGTTAGGAGAAACCCTCATGTCCCTGCACCCCCAGGTCCTGCGCGTCGGCATTGGCGGGCCGGTTGGCTCCGGCAAGACCGCCCTACTCCAAGCACTGTGCCGGCGCCTGCGCGACATCTACAGCATCGCCGTGGTCACCAACGATATCTATACCCGAGAGGACGCCGAATTCCTGACCCGGCACGGCGCCCTGGATGCCGAACGCATCGTTGGCGTGGAGACCGGTGGTTGCCCGCACACCGCGATCCGCGAGGACGCCTCGATGAACCTGTCGGCACTTGCGGACCTGGGCGCTCGATTTCCTGATCTGGAGGTCGTATTTGTCGAGAGCGGCGGCGACAACCTGTCCGCGACCTTCAGTCCGGAGCTATCCGATCTGACGGTCTACGTGATCGACGTCTGCGCCGGAGACAAAATCCCGCGCAAGGGCGGGCCAGGTGTGACGCGTTCCGATCTACTGGTAATCAACAAGATCGATCTGGCCGAAGGGGTGGGTGCCTCGCTGGAGGTGATGGACCGCGACAGTCGACGCATGCGTGGCGAGCGGCCATTCGCGTTCACCAACCTGAAGACCGGCACGGGCCTGGACACGGTGGCCGATTTCATCATCGAGCACGGTATGCTGGAGCGCCCGGCGCGCGCCGTCTAACGGGCGTGTCCGCCCCGGCTATCGGGGACCTTTCCACGCCCCTTGGCCTGGCTCCGGCGAGGCAGGCCCCCATAGGGAGGACCTACCCACGCGACACGGGGCCCTGGCGAACCCCGATCGGCGGGAGGGCTTGAGTCCTATGCGCCGACGGGCACCGCTCCGTGAACTCCAAGACGGCGAAAGGTGACCGAATCCTGTCCGGGCATGGCCTCGAGGGTACGCGGCCCCGCGTCCGGGTTGGGGGTGCTCAGCAGGTACTCCGCCAGCGGCGCCTCGACGATGTGACGCATGGCCCGGCGCATGGCACGTGCGCCGAACTTGCGATCGTACCCAGCCTCGAGTACCTGCCGATGCACTGCCTCTGTAAGGTGCAGTTCCACGCGATGCCGCTCCAACCGCCGGTTCAGGCGCGCCAACTCCAAGTCAACCAATTCGTTCAACGTATCGCCGTCCAGCCACTGGAATACCGAGATGCTGTCGATGCGGTTGACGAACTCCGGCGCAAACCGGCCCAGCAACTCGCGCTCCACCAGGCGATACTGACGCTCCCGTTGCGGCCCGCGCAACAACCAGCGTCCAGGAAACCCCTGACGCCGCTCCGCATCCCGCTGCAGGCGTCGCGCGCCCAGATTACTGGTCATGAACACCAGGGTGTTACGAAAGCTGTAGGTGCGCTCGCCAGAGGCGACCGTCAACAGCCCATTGTCGAATACGTTAAGCAAGGCCTCCACCACCTCGTCGGAGGCCTTTTCCAGCTCGTCGAACAACACAATGCCTGGCTTGCGCAGGCTGCCTTCGAGCCGCTCTTGGTCAAGCAACGTCGTGCCCTCTTTGCTGCCGACATACCCAGGCGGGGCACCGGTCAGGGCCGCCGCGTAGTGCTCCTGCGACAGGGTATTCATGTCGACCCGGCAGAAGGCCTCGGCATCGCCGTGCAGCGAACGCGCAAGGGCGCGCACCAGCTCGGTCTTGCCAACACCTGTCGGGCCCAGGAACAACGCGGTATGCAAGGGTCGATGGGGATCGGAAATGTCCGCCCGTACGATCCGCAGCATCCGCTCCACTGCGGCCACCGCATCGTCCTGGCCCAGGATCTCGCGGCGAATCGCGGCCATGATCGCATCCACGTCGAAGTGGTAGCGGCTCTCGATACCCGCGTCGACACCCTCCGCGACGGATGCACCACTGCGGTCGCGCCCCGCCTCGACCCGTCGCTCCGTCTCCAGGCGCCGGCGTTCGGTATCGGCGAGGCGATCGTTAATAAACGGCATCAGTTCAGACCTCCATGCGCTGCAGCGGGGAAACCGGTCCTCCATCTGGAAGACCGGCTCTCATCGAAAGCCCACTGCCGGCCGCCAAGCCGACTTTGGCGCATTTAGCGGCCCGACTCTTTCGTCTTAGCCGCATAGGGAAGGTCGCGTACCGGAGCACTGGCAACACCGACCTGGTCACGCGTGATCTTTTCGACGTCCTCGCGCGCCTTTTCGGCATCGTTGACCCAGGTCCGGTAGAACTCGAACGGACAATCCGCGACACCCTTGTCGCCATCCCCCGAGTCGTGCATCCCGGTATAACCGCGATGCAGAAGCTTGAACAAATGGTTCTGCGACTGGTCGTTAGCACGGGCGTCCCGGATCTCCGGGATCGACAACTGCGCATACTGGATGCCGTTCTCCTCGGTGCCGCACTCGCCCAGAGTACGGCCGTCGAACCCGACCACCGCGGAATGCCCGAAGTAGCTGTAGACACCGTCGAACCCGGTCGCGTTGGCAACCGCGACGTAGGTGTTGTTGGCCCAAGCCATGCACTTGGACATGTTCACCTGCTGTTCCTTTGCGGGATACATGTACCCCTGACAGCGCACGATCAGCTCCGCACCCTTCATCGCACAGTCGCGCCAGATCTCGGGATAATTTCCATCATCACAGATGATCAGGCTGAGCTTGAGCCCCTTCGGCCCCTCGGAAACGTAGGTCCGGTCGCCTGGATACCACCCTTCGATCGGACACCAGGGAATGCACTTCCGGTATTTCTGGACGATCTCACCCTTGTTATTCATCAGGATCAGGGTGTTGTACGGGGCTTTGTTCGGATGTTCCTCGTGACATTCGCCGGTCAGTGAGAACACCCCCCACACATTCGCCTTGCGACAGGCAGCCGCAAAGATCTCGGTCTCGTCACCCGGGATGGTGGCCGCAGTCTCCATCATCTCGTCATGGTCGTACATGATTCCCATCGTGCTGTACTCGGGGAATATCACGAGGTCCATGCCGGGCAGGCCTTGCTTCATGCCCAGGATCATGTCGGCAATCTTCTGGGCGTTGTCCAGGACTTCGCCTTTGGTGTGAAGGCGGGGCATCTTGTAGTTCACCACCGCCACGCCCACGGTATCGGGGCTGCTGGAAATATCACCGTGTCGCATATCGATTCTCCTCGTTTGTGGGTGCAAGCAATGACGGCCTAAACCGACAGGAACTTGCTAATGGTCTGTTCGTCGCAGTTCGCGCGATCGGTTTCGTGGACGATCTGTCCGGATTCGATCACCAGCAGACGGTCGGCAATCTCCATGGTGAAACTCAGGATCTGCTCGGAGACGATGATGGTGATCTCGCGCATACGCGAGATCTCGTTCAGGGTCTTCGCGATGTCCTTGATGACCGAGGGCTGAATGCCTTCGGTCGGCTCGTCCAGCAACAGCACCTTGGGGTTGGAGACCAGCGCCCGCGCGATCGCAAGCTGCTGCTGCTGCCCTCCCGACAGGTTCCCGCCCTTGCGGTGGCGCATCTCGTGCAACACCGGAAACAGGTCAAAGATCTCACTCGGGATCCGTTTGGGCTTAACCGTCTCCAGACCGGCATTGATGTTTTCTTCGACGGTCAGGGTGGGGAAGATCATGCGCCCCTGGGGTACATAGGCCAGCCCTCCGGCCACACGCCGATGGGCAGCCAGCGGGGTCAGATCCTCACCGTCCAGCCGGACCTCCCCGTGGGTGGCCGAGAGCAGCCCGATGAGGGTCTTGAACAGGGTCGTCTTGCCCATCCCGTTCCGACCCATGATGGCCAGTGTCTCGTTGTCGCCGGCGTGCAGATCGAGCCCCTTGATGACCTCGATCTGGCCATAGCCGGTCCGCAATCCCTTTACTTCAAACATGTGGTTGTATCCTCTGCAGGGGATGCATCAGTGGCCCAGGTAGACCTCGATCACCCGGGGATCCGACTGCACTTTCTCCATGTCGCCCTCGGCCAGCACCTTGCCCTGGTGCATCACCGTGACCTTACGGGCGATCTCCTTGACGAAATTCATGTCGTGCTCGATCACGATGACCGATCGACCCTTGCTGATGCGATTCAGCAATTCGGCCGTCTGCTCGCGCTCGCGCACGCTCATGCCCGCAACGGGTTCGTCCAGCATCATCAGTTCGGGGTCCTGGATCAGCAGCATCCCGATCTCGAGCCACTGCTTCTGGCCATGACTAAGTTCGCCCGCCGGTCGATCGAGAAAGTCGGTGAGAAAGATCTCGGCCGCCGTGTCGCGGATCTTGCGATCCACCTCCGGAGTGTTCTTGAAGAACAAAGATCCGAAGACCCCCTTGCCACTGGGGTAGGAGACCTCGAGGTTCTCGTAGACGCTCAGGCCTTCGTAGACCGAGGGGGTCTGGAACTTGCGCCCCACGCCCTCCCACACGATGCGATGTTCCGCCAGCTTGGTCAGTTCGGTCCCCTTGAACTTGATCGAGCCCTCCGTGGCTTTGGTCTTGCCGCAGATCAGGTCCAGCAAAGTGGTCTTGCCGGCCCCGTTGGGGCCAATCACCACCCGCAGCTCCTTTTCTTCGACGTAGAAGTTCAGCCCTTCGATGGCCTTGAACCCGTCGAACGATACGGTCAGGTCCTCGATCGCCAGGAGGAAGGAGGTATTTGTTGTCATTTCCGTGCCTCCGTGACGGTGGTGCCAGATGCGTCGGTTGTGGCGGTGCTCTCATCACTATCGGGCGGTGGTTCCAGGCCCTTGCGCTTGAGGAACTTCTGCAAGCGCGGCTTCACGTGCTTGTCATACAGACCCGCCAGGCCATACGGCGCGAACATCACGATGGCGATGAACACCGCACCGATCAGGAAGAGCCACAACTGAGGATAGGCCTCGGCAAAGAACACCCGCCCGAACGACACCAGCAGAGCACCATACACCGCTCCGACCAGCGACAGCCGGCCACCGACCGCGGCGAAGATGACGAACTCGATGGACGGGATGATCCCGATGATGCTGGGGGACATGAAGCCGACCTGCAGGGTGAACATCGCCCCGCCGATGCCCGACATCGTCCCGGCCACCGCGAAGATGAAGACCTTGTAGTAGGCGACGTTGTAGCCCGAGAAGCGAATGCGGTCCTCGCTGTCGCGCAGGGCCATGAGGATCCGGCCGTACTTGGTACGCAGCAGCCACATCCCGAAGGCCACGCAGGCCAGTAGCAAGACGGCGTTCACGTAGTAGAGGACAACCAGGGCCTCGTCGGTATTGATGTCCCAGCCCTTCAGAGTACGCAGGTCGGTAATCCCGTTCGCACCCCCCGTAAAGCCCTGCTGGCCAACGATCAGGATGACCGCGATCGTCACCAGCGCCTGAGTGATGATCGCGAAGAACACGCCGGTCACACGCCGGGTGAACAGCGCGAACCCGATGAGCATCGCGAACAGGGCCGGTAGCACCAGGATGGCCACTATCGTGAAGGTCAGGCTGTGGAAGGGCTCCCAGAACCAGGGCAGGCTGTAGAGCTGGTTCCAGTCCATGAAGTCCGGGATACCTGGCGTCGTCTGGTGGGCTGTAGCTTCCGGGGTCGAGGCCTCGAGCTTGAGGAACATCGCCATCGCGTAACCACCGATGCCGAAGAACAAGCCCTGACCGAGGCTCAGCAGCCCCCCGTAGCCCCAGGCCAGTACCAGGCCGACCGCTACGAAAGCAAAGGCGAGAAAGCGCCCGGCCAGGTTGATGCGGTCAACATCCATCACCAGCGGGAAGACCACCAGGATCACGAAGGCCAGAATCAGCAGGCCCGGCAATCCCTTCTTCCCCAGTACCGCAGAAAGTATGTCGTTCATTGGTCTCAACTCCATTAAAGGGCCGGGCTAGCGGCGTACCTTGCTCTTGAACAGGCCTTCCGGACGCAACATCAGGATCCCGATGATCACCAGCAGGGTGACGACCTTGCCCATAGAGCTGCCGATAAAGAACTCGAGAATCGACTGCCCCTGGGCGATCAGGAACGCAGAGACCACGGTGCCGGAGATACTGCCCGCTCCACCGAACACCACCACCAGGAAGGTGTCGACGATATAAAGCGTCCCGGAGGTTGGGCCCGTGGAGGAGATCATCGTGAACGCCGCACCCGCGATCCCGGCCAGGCCACAGCCCAGCGCGAACGTCAGTCGATCCACCCAGCGAGTGTTGATGCCCACGGCAGAACTCATCTCGCGGCTGGCCATGGTCGAACGAACCCGCAGGCCCCAGCGCGAGCGATACATCAGCCACACGACCGCCAGGGTGACGATCAGCGTCAGCACCATGATCGCGATCCCGGTAATCGGGATGTCGATCATCGGCGTCGGACGCACGGAGCCTTCCAGCCAGGAGGGCGTAGAGGCACTCACTTCACGCGCGCCGAAGATGGAACGGAAACCCTGCTGCATGATCAGCGCCAGGCCCCATGTCGCGAGCAGCGTATCCAGAGGCCGGTGGTAGAGATGCCGGATCATGACGAACTCGACCAGCATCCCGAACAGGAAGGCGGTCAGGAACGCCGCCGGGATAGCGAACAAAATGTAGTACTCGGTTGCCCACGGCCCGAGTCCAGAGACCAGGGTGGACAACAAATAGGTGGTGTAGGCGCCGATCACCATGAATTCGCCATGGGCCATGTTGATGACCCGCATCTGGCCAAAGATGATGGCGAGACCCAGGGCCATCAGAAGCAGGACCGAGAAGAAGCTCAGTCCCGCAAAACCCTGCATGGCAGCGATCGCCATGAGATCCTGCGCTGAATAGTCCATGTACGGTATTCCCTGGAGCAGGAGCCGGGAGGCTCGTTACGGGATTCAGAAAGTGCGCACCGGCCGCCGAAGCGTCCGGTGCGCCTTCGGGGTTACCTCAGGAGTAGCCTTCCGGGAACGGATCGGGCTCGATCAGATCGGATTCCCAGACGACATCGGCCTGACCGTCGCGGCGCCACTGGCCGATTCGGGTCTTGCTCCACAGGTGGTGGTTGTCGTGGACCTTGACGTAGCCTTCCGGGGCGGTATCTAGCTCGATACCCGGAGAATGCGCGGTGACCTTTTCAACATCGAAGCTGCCGGCGCGTTCGACCGCCTCCTTCCACAACCACGGACCGAGATAGGCCGCCTGGGTCACATCGCCGATGACGCTGTCGTCGCCCCAGCGTTCCTTGAAGGCCTTGACGAACGCTTCGTTGTTCTCGTTATCCAGACTCTGGAAGTACTTCATGCTGGAGTAGAAGCCCTCGACATTCTCGCCACCGATACCCAGCACCTCGTCCTCGGTGGTCGCGAGATTCATCATCAGCGTGTTGTCGCCACGCAGGCCCGCGGAGTTGAGCTGGCGGAAGAAGGCGACATTGGATCCACCGACCACGGCGCTGAAGATCGCGTCGGGACGACGCAGACGAATGCGGTTGATCAGCGAACCGAACGAGGTGTCCCCGAGCGGTGCGTAGTCCTCGCCGACCACTTCTGCTCCTTCGAGATGCTGCTCGATGTGGATGCGCGCGATGCGGTGGGTGGTGCGCGGCCAGATGTAGTCCGAACCGACCAGGTAGAAGCTCCGCACACCCTTTTCGTTATACAGCCAGTTCAGGCTCGCCAGCACCTGCTGGGTCGCTTCCTGGCCGGTGTAGATCACGTTCGGGGACTGCTCGAGGCCCTCGTAGAACGTCGGGTAATACAGCAGCCCGTTCTCGCGCTCCAGCACCGGCAGCACCGCCTTGCGCGACGCCGAGGTCCAGCAGCCCATGATCGAGGCGACGTTATCCTCGCGCAGCAGCTTGCGCGCACGCTGGGCAAAGGTCGGCCAGTCACTGGCACCATCCTCCAGGATGATCTCCAGCTTGCGTCCGAGGATGCCGCCCATTTCGTTGATCTGCTCGATCGCCAGGGTCTCGGCCTCTACAGAACCGGTCTCCGAGATCGCCATCGTGCCGGACAGCGAATGCAGGATCCCGACCTTGACCGTGTCATCGGTCACGGCCAGGCCGGTGGTGTTAATGTCCGAGGTCGCCGGCTTGGCGAACAGGTTTTTAGAACCCGCAATGCCGGCAGCCATGATCGGCAGGGCGACCATCGACTTGAGCAGCTTGCGGCGACTAAAGGGGTTCTTGATATCCGTCATTGTCATTTACCTTGTTAGGTCCAGGTTTGGAGCACGCGTTAAACGCAGCCTTCGAAACGGCAGGAGACCTAGTGCAAGGCTTGTGCCAACCACTGACAATGTCCATCCAGAGTTCACATTCATAGAGTTACGCGCGCACCCCCCAGGGCTGCCCATCCCGGAAGCACGCCCCGCTTTGGGGCGCATCGCCGCTTCGGCACCGAGATGGTTCACAGGAACGGGGCATAACGGTGCAATCACGTGCAAAGGACAAGGCACTCGACGCACGGAACAAGCCGCAACCCAACGGCGCGATTCCTGCATGGAACTAGGCCAACGCCCTTTCTCCTGATGTCCACACACGAAGGCCCATGAACAAGACCCAACAGGGAGCGCCACCCGAGACGCTGCGCCTGCAGCTTTCGGTGCTGCAGGAGATCGCGAAGCTGCTCGATCGGCCGCTAGACCCGCCACACACGGTGCGGGGGATTCTGCGCCTGCTATCGCAGATGCTCGGTCTCAACTGCGGGAGAGTCCTGGCACCCAATAAAGAAGGCCAGGTTCTGGAAGTTCGCTACTCGTACGGTCTAACCCACGCCCGGCTGCGCAAAGGGGCATTCTCGGTGGGCTACGACGAGGGTGTGACGGGCTTCGTGATGCGTACCGGATCAACCGGGCTGGTCCCGGACATCGACCGCGAACCCCTGTACTTGCAGCGCATCACCGAGCGGCCGGACGACGACGCGTCACGGATCGCGTTCATCGCCGTACCGATTCTGGAATCGGGTCGCCCCGTAGGTGTGCTCTCAGTACAAAAGGAAGGAGGACACGAAACCCCTTTCGAAGCCGACATCACGACGCTGAAAGTCGCTGCATCGGCAATCGGACAGGTGATGCGGATCGGCGAGTTCATCCGGCAGGAGACGAAGCACCTGCTGAGCGAGAATCAAAGCCTGCGCAATTCGGTAACCATGGAAGGGATGCTCCAGAAGAGCTTGGCACACGGCATCATCGGCTCCACCGAAGCACTTCTCGATGCGGTCAAGCAGTGTATCCAGGTCGCGCCCAGCGACGCGCCGGTCATGCTGCTGGGCGAGTCGGGTACCGGCAAAGAGAAGTTCGCGCGGATGATCCACCAGCAGACCGACCGGAGCGAACGTCCATTCATCTGCATCAATTGCGCGGCCATTCCACCCGATCTTCTGGAGTCGGAGCTGTTCGGCCACGAAAAAGGTAGCTTTACGGGGGCATCAGGGCGCAAAAAGGGGAAGGTCCAGCAAGCTGACGGTGGCACGCTGTTTCTCGATGAGATCGGCGACATGCCACTGCAGCTGCAATCCAAACTGCTGCGGGTGCTGCAGGAACACCAGGTCGATCCGATCGGGGCGTCGCGGCCAATTCCGGTTAATTTCCGGCTCATCACCGCAACCCACGAAGACATGCAGGAACATGTGAATGCGGGCGGATTTCGGCTCGACCTGTTCTACCGCATCAATGTGGTCCCCGTGTACCTGCCTCCTCTGCGCGCTCGCCGGGGAGATATACGCCCCCTTGCACTTCATTTCCTCAACGAACTCAACCACCGCTACCAACGCAATATCGCACTACACCCCGAAGCCCTCTCGGCAATGGAGCGTTACGGCTGGCCCGGCAACATTCGGCAACTGCAGAATGTCATCGAGCGCGCGGTCCTTATGGCGGAGAGCGACCTGATCCAGCAAAGCCAGATCCAGCAAATCCTTACGGAGCAAGCCAGTGTGCGCCTGCCTCAAGGAACAACAGGACCACTGCAAACAGCGGACGCACTTTCGGACAAGTCTGCACCCAACACGATGGGCGAAGTGGGACGGTACCAATGGGTGCGCCAAGAAGACGCAGAACGCATCCTCGACGCCCTTTATCGGTGCGGAGGGAACCAATCTTGTGCAGCCCGGATGCTGAACCTTTCGGTTCGCCAGCTTCGCTATCGCGTCGAAAAACTGGGTCTGGAGGTACCGCGCAGATAATCCAAGGCTGAAACTTTCAAGCTGCAGTAACACTCAGGGGCACACCCAAACCGAAAAATGACAATGACGATCATTGTCGGACATTGTGGTCGGATCCGAAGGCTCACCAAAACCCATCAAGCACCCGCCGAAAATGCCTTGGGGCTGCTGGCATGATTCTCGCTTCCTCTTGCTTGCATCAGAAAGCGGCCGTCTCATTTCGAGGCCCGGACGCCTGAGCCGTATTCCGGAAGCAACGCCTGCCGGGATGCGCCGGAAATTTCTAGACTGGAGAGACCCATGGCGGAAACCTTGATCTCGTACGATATCAACAAGGCCCCGGAAGAACAGGACATCAAACCGCACAACCGTTGGCACCCGGACATCCCAATGGCGGTCCACGTCAAGCCTGGCGACGAGTTTCGCCTCGAATGCTGCGACTGGACAGGGGGCCAGGTCGGTAATAACGATTCCGCCAACGACATCCGCGACGTCGATCTCAGCAAGGTTCACTATCTGACCGGCCCCGTGTCTGTAGAGGGGGCCGAGCCAGGCGACCTCCTCGTGGTCGACATCCTTGACGTTGGGCCACGCCAGGACCAGCTCTGGGGTTTTAATGGGGTGTTCGCACGCGAGAACGGTGGCGGATTCCTGACCGAACACTTCCCCGAGGCGCGTAAGTCAATCTGGGACTTTCACGGCATCTACACCAGCTCCCGACACATTCCTAAAGTCCGCTTCCCCGGAACCATCCATCCCGGCCTGATCGGCACCTTGCCCTCGCGCGAGTTGCTGGAAACCTGGAACACGCGCGAGCAGGCGCTGGTGGACACCGACCCCGACCGGGTACCTCCGCTGGCCACCCTGCCCTATGAGGACACCGCACTCATGGGCGACATGAAGGGCGAAGAGGCCAAGAGGGCAGCCCGCGAAGGCGCCCGGACGGTGCCCCCCCGCGAACATGGGGGCAACTGTGACATAAAAAACCTGTCGCGCGGCTCGCGGGTGTACTTCCCGGTGTACGTGAAAGGGGCCGGACTGTCGGTAGGGGACCTCCACTTCTCACAAGGCGATGGCGAGATCACCTTCTGCGGTGCCATCGAGATGGCCGGCGTGATCGACTTAAAGGTGGGCCTGATCAAAGGCGGCATGCAGAAGTACAACATTAGCAGCCCGGTGTTCCAGCCGAGCCAGGTGGATCCACAGTTTCGCGATTACCTAATCTTCGAGGGGATCTCTGTGGACGAACAGGGCAAGCAGCACTACCTCGATGCCCATGTGGCCTACCGGCAGGCCTGTCTGAACGCCATCGAGTACCTGAAAAACTTCGGCTACTCCGGGGCTCAGGCCTATTCGATCCTTGGTACCGCACCCGTAGAGGGCCATATCAGCGGCATCGTGGACATCCCGAATGTCTGCGCCACCCTTTGGCTCCCATCGGAAATCTTCGAGTTCGATATCCACATTTCGGACTCCGGCCCAACCATTGAGATCGGCGACGACGTCGATACCTCTACCGCCAGCTAAACGTGCTTTGCCCGGCCCGCTATAGCGGGCCGGGCAAGCCCACTCCCCGGAGACGCCCGATGCCTCTTTACGATTATCGCTGCCCGAACTGCGGCGACTTTTCCGACTTCGGCCGCATCGCCGAATCATCCGCCCCGCACACCTGCCCGGCCTGCGGAACCGACGCCCCGCGAGTGATCAGTGCCCCGCGACTGTCACTGATGGATCCATCCAACCGTCAACGCTGGGAACGCAACGAACGCAGCCAGCATGCGCCCAAGAAAGTCCGGCGCAGCTCGTGTGGCTGCAGCGGAACCCATACTTGTGGCACACAGAACACGAGCGCGGCAAAGTCAGGCGAAACCACCCACCCCCCTCTGCAAAAGCAGACCAAGAAGACAGCCCGCCCCTGGATGCTCGGGCACTAGGCACGGCTTGCTATCACGTTCCGTCCAACTGCCGTCTCACCGCGTGCCCGAGGCGGCAGTCTCTATCTCGATGCTTGATAGAGGGGCACCATCCCGCTTGATCCCGACTCGCCCAACGCGACAAATCAACCCCGTAAAATCCTCAATATCGCCCAGGCTTGAGACGGTCCAGGCGTAGGCGTTCGCGATTGTCGAACAGGCGCCGAGAGGCGAACCAGACCGCGCCCAGGGTACCGAATCCAGTCCCTGCGGCGATCAGGAACATGATCAGGATCTGGTACTTGACCGCCTCCACCGGCGGGGCGCCGGCAAGGATCTGGCCCGTCATCATGCCCGGCAGGCTGACGATACCGGCCGCGGCCATGGCATTGATGGTCGGCATCAGGCCGGAGCGGGCGGCCTCGCGGCGCATGGTGGCGACGGCCTCGCTCCAGCCCGAGCCCAGCGCCAGGCGGGCCTCGATGGTGCGGCGCTCGCGCCAGACCGTCTGGGTCAGGCGGTCCAGCCCCAGCGCGATGCCGGTCATGGTGTTGCCCAGCAGCATCCCCAGCAGCGGGATGGCGTACTGCGGCTCCCACCAGGGCGAGGGTCCCACCATCGTGGTCAGCGCAAGCACGGTGACGGCAAAGGCCGAAACGAACATGGTGACCGCACCGATCCCGTAGCCCCACAGCCCGGCAAAACGGCGCTGCTGACGCGCCATCACCTCGTAGCCGGCGATCGACACCATGACCAGCGCCATCAGCGCCACCCAGCCCAGGTGCGCGTGGTCGAACAGCGTCTGCAGCACCAAGCCGATTAGCAGCAGCTGGATCACGGTGCGCGCCCCGGCGATCAGCAGACTGCGCCCCAGCCCCATGCGCGCCCAGATGGTCAGGCCAGCCAGGGCGACAACCAGCAGCGCCGCCAGCGTCAGATCCAGCGCGGAAAGCGAGATCAGGTCCATGCGTTTGCCTCCAACTGGCCATCGCGGATGGTCAGGATGCGCCCGCCCAGACGCTGGCGCTGCAGCGTGTCATGACTGACCCATAGTGCCGCCGCCTCTTCTTCGGCCAAGTACGCCCGCACCGCGCGCTCGATGCGCTTGGTGTTCTCCAGGTCCAGGTTGGCGGTGGGCTCGTCCAGCAGCAGGACACGGGGCCGGTTCAGCAGCGCGCGCACCAGACCCAGGCGCTGTTTCTCGCCGCTGGAGAGACGCTCGACCTCCCACCCCAGCGAGGCCTCCGGCAACGCGACCTGTGCCAGCAGGTGCAGGGCCGCCTCGCGCGAGAAATCGGCGGGCAGGTGTTCATCCACGTGCTCGCCCCACCAGGCGGTCTCGGCCGGCACATAGGCCACGCGCCGGCGCCACTGGACCGGCAGCATGGCGGCGCGCGCCTCGCCGTTCAGCATCACTTCCCCCGTGCTGGGGTCGAGATCCGCCAGAGCGCGCAACAGCAGGGACTTGCCGGCACCCGAGGCGCCGGTGACCTGCACCAGTTCGCCCGGCTGAACCGCCAGGTCCAGCGGGCCCAGCTGGGCTGTTTTCAGTTGTCGGACGTCAAGCAGGCGATCCATGCGACAGGCTTCCGGTGCGGCAAAAGCGGGATCGTAACCGAAGCCGGGGTACGGGGATGAATGGCCGGACCGCGAGACGCTGCTTGCTGGGAAGAGAGCCGGCCGGGGTGTTAGTAGCCCGCGGGCATCAGTCGCAAGAACCGCCGCGGGCGGGGGCTTCGCGGGCAAACCCGCTCCCACAGGGTGAGTCGAACAAAAAAGGGCGCCCGATAAAGGGGCGCCCAAATGCCAACGTCCAAGTCCTGGGAGACTGTCTTGTCGGCGTCGGAGGAGACGATGTATCGGGATCGAGCCGGGTTACGGCCCGACCCCGGTTTCAGGTTAACGAAGCTTTATTGCTTCCCGGTGAACTCCGGGTAGGCCTCGAGACCGCACTCGGCGATATCGGCGCCCATGGCCTCGTCCTCTTCGCTCAGGCGGATGCCCATCACCGCCTTCAGGATCGCCCAGACGATAAGGCTGGCCACGAAGACGAACACGAAGATGGCGAGCAGGCCGACGATCTGGCCGACAAAGGTCGCGTCCGGGTTGGACAGCAACACTGCCATCACGCCCCAGATACCGGCGGTACCGTGCGCGGAGATCGCACCGACCGGGTCGTCGATCTTCAGCTTGTCCAGAGCCACGATCGAGAACACCACGATCACGCCACCCACGGCACCGATGATCATCGCCAGGAACGGGCTGGGCATCAGCGGCTCGGCCGTGATGGAGACCAGGCCAGCAACCGCTCCGTTCAGGGCCATGGTCAGGTCGGCTTTCCCGAACACAAGGCGTGTCGTGATCAGAGCGGCCACCACACCCCCGGCCGCGGCCAGGTTGGTATTGGTGAACACGGCAGCCACGGCATTGGCGGACTCGATGTCCGACACCTTCAGCTCGGAGCCGCCGTTAAAGCCGAACCACCCCAGCCACAGGATCAGCACACCCAGGGTGGCCAGCGGCATGTTGGAGCCCGGGATCGCGTTAATCCGCCCATCCTTGCCGTATTTGCCCTTGCGCGCGCCAAGGAGCAGCACACCGGCCAGCGCCGCAGCGGCACCCGTGAAGTGGACGATGCCGGACCCGGCGTAGTCCAGATAGCCGATCTGGTCGAGGAAACCCCCACCCCAGCTCCAGAAGCCCTGAATCGGGTAGATGAAGCCAGTCAGCACGACCGCGAAGGCCAGGAAGGCCCACAGCTTCATGCGCTCGGCCACGGCACCCGAGACGATGGACATCGCGGTGGCCACGAACACGACCTGGAAGAAGAAGTCGGCACGATCGGAGTAGTAGATGTCGCCACCGCTACCCAGCACGTCCGCGACCGCGTTGTCGCCGCTGATCAGGAAGCCCAGCCCCGGGATAATGGAGCTGAGCCCATCGCTGTACATGATGTTGTAGCCGATCAGCATGTACATGATGCTGGCGATCGAATACAGGGCGATATTTTTGGTTGCGATTTCGGCCACACTCTTGGTGCGGACCATACCGGCCTCGAGCATGGTAAAGCCCGCGGCCATCCACATCACCAGTGCACCGGCCACCAAAAAGTAAAAGGTGTCCATCGCATAGGCGAGTTCGACAACTTGCTGTTCAATTTCCATGATTGGAATTCCTCGTTAAGGGACCGGGGTTTCGCGTTAAAGCGCTTCGGTTCCGGTTTCGCCGGTTCGAATGCGAACAACCTGCTCGATCGGGGAAATAAAGATCTTCCCATCGCCGATCTTGCCAGTGCTGGCGGCGGTTGAGATTGCTTCTACCACTCGATCCACGAGCGAGTCGTCGACGGCCACCTCAAGCTTGACCTTGGGCAAAAAATCGACCACATATTCAGCTCCACGATAGAGTTCGGTGTGCCCGCGCTGCCGGCCAAATCCCTTTACCTCGGTCATGGTGATGCCTTGCACCCCAATCTCCGAGATCGCCTCGCGGACATCATCAAGCTTGAAGGGCTTGATCACGGCGGTAATCATTTTCATGGTTCACTCCTTGGGGCGGGCCCGCTCACCGCAAGCCCGCCATTGGGGTTTTGGATCGATGACCGGCTCAGAAATCGAGCGACCAGGCGACGTAGGCACGCACATCCTCACCCGACACGTCCGCATAGGCCAGATTCATGCTGAAGGTGCCCATGCTTTCGGTGTGGCGGGACAGGCTCGCGTGATAGTGTTCGTAGCTATCAGCGTCACCATCGAAAGTCTGGTGACCAACCATGAACCCGGCGCTATAAACGTCCGCAAACGGAACATCCAGGCCCGCGTAGTAGTAGGCACTACCGCTTTCGAACAACTCCTGATCGCTTTCCTCGTTTACAACAACCTTTACGCCACCGTAGAACATGTCGTAAGAAAGCTCGCCGTAAATTTCTCCAAAGCCAACATCTAGATCGGCATCGGGATAAAAGTAATAGACATAGCCCACGTCATAGCCCAGACCGTTTGCCAGTTCGTCGGCGAATCCGGCATACAGGTCGAGCTCGTAGCTGGGATCTGGATCGCCGTCTCCGGCAAGGTTGGAGGCCCAGGTGCCGACATAAAAGCCCGATGAATGGCCGTAGTCAAAGCCGCCCTGGATCGCTGCATCACCACCCGTCTCGGAGAATCCGCGGAGCTCGTAGTCCGACGCAATAGTGATGTTCCCGGAAAACTCCGCGGTCGCGGTGGAGGTCGCCACCAGGGCGCCGGTGCCGCCCGTCGCCAGTACTGCCGCAGCCAGGATGGAACGCTTGAACTTCGTCATTGATCTTTCTCCGGTTGGTCAATCGAATGTCGCGTAGTCGACACCCGGTCCTTGCACGGGCTGTGCCAAGTACCAGAACGGAGCAAAAATCGGCTTTTCACAACACGTGTTGCGGCCGAACCACGGGCTTTTGCCTCTTTACGGTGCGCACTAAAAGTGCACACGCACCGCAATGGTGCGATCAAGCAAAAGTGTGAACGAGGTCTGACTCCCGCAGCGGGCGGGCGTGAATCAACAGAACCGGATCAATAGAAGGGTGGGCCGGGACGACCCTGGAAGAAGGGGAGAAGCTAGGCGGGCGAAGCGAGGGTGCCGCGTTCGATCTCGATGCCGACCTCGCGCACACCGGGGACGGCTCCGGGCTTGCCCAGCTTGATGCGCACCCAGGGGGTGCCGAACTGGGCCATCAGGGTTTCGGCGATCTCTTCGGCCAGGGATTCCAGCAGCGCGTGCGGCTCGCGCGTGACGATGGCCCGCACCGCGTTGGCCACCGCCTCGTAATCGACGGTATCGCCGATCTCGCCGGAATAGGCGGCGATGCGGGTATCCGCCGCCAGTTCGATGTCGAATCGCAGGCGGCGCTGGATCCGCTGTTCCCAGTCGTAGACACCAACAACGGCATCGATTTCGAGGTCGCGCAGATAGATTCGATCCATGGGCTCGGCGGGCTCCTGTAGGTCGGCGCCTATCCTACTGCCCGGGCCGCACGAGGTACACCGAGCCGTTATCATGGAGCTCTCCTTGCACGGCTTCGAGACACGCATGAGCGAGCCCTTCCACGACCTCCCGTGGCCCGACACCCCCGAGGGCGAACCGCGTCGCATCGGGGTAGAGATCGAGATGGCCGGGGTCTCGCTGGAGATTATGGCCGAAGCAGTAAAGGCCGAATTCGGAGGGCAGATCGAACCGGACAGTGCGTTCGTCGCCCGCGTGCGCGATACCGACGTCGGCGACTTCCAGCTGGAACTGGACGCCCGGGTGCTGAAGGACCGGGCCTACCGCGAGCATCTCGCGCGCCTGGGCATCTCGCTGGACGACTCCGACAAGGCGGCGCTGGATCGCTGGCTGGCCGACGCTGCCGGCCGCCTGGTGCCGCATGAAATCGTGGCCCCGCCGATCCCGGTGGCCGACCTGCCCCGCCTGGACCGGGTACGCGCGGCCCTGCAAGAGGCCGGCGCCCAGGGCACCGAACGCTCGTTTCTCTACGCCTTCGGGTTGCAGATCAATATCGAGATCCACCGCACCGATGCCGAGTGGCTGCTGGCGATCCTGCGCAGCTTCCTGCTGATGGCCGAGGCCCTCACCGCGGCCGGCGCAATCGACCTGGCACGGCGACTGTCGCCCTACATTCGCGCGTTTCCCGGGCCCTTTGTACGCCACATGCTGGACCCGGACTTCCAACCCGATCAGGCCGGCCTGATCGATGCCTACCTGGCGCACAGCCCGACGCGCAACCGACCACTGGACCTGTTGCCCTTGTTTGCCCACCTGGACCCGGAACGGGTCAACGCCGCACCGGTGGAACACGACTTGATCAAACCGCGCCCGGCCTTCCATTACCGCCTGCCGAACTGCGAGATCGACGACCCGGACTGGAGCCTGGCGCGACCGTTCAATGGCTGGGTCGAGGTGGAACGTCTGGCGGCGGATCCGGAACGCCTGGAGCGCCTGTCACGGGAATACCTGGACCGCCCCGGCCAGGCCCTCGGCCGCTGGGCCGACGACTGGAGCCAGCGCCTCCGTGACTGGTTCTGACTCGGCTCCCAATGCAACCAGCCGGGTCACGCCCCAAGCCCTTCGCCCGGTGATCGCGATCACCGGGCCGGACCAGGGCGGGGGTCCGGCCTGGCTGTTCACCGCCCTGGCGGTGTGGCGCGCGGGAGGCCGCCCTTTGCGGTTGCGCCCGGGAAAGCCGCGCGGCCGTTGCCCGTTCGACGGACTGATCGTGGGCGGCGGGGCGGATGTCGACCCCGAGCTCTACGGCGAGACCCTGCCCGACGGGCCGGATGCGGCCGCCATCCGCCAGGCGGAGCGCCGCCTCTCGCAGCGCCTGATCGGCTATCTCTTCTACCCGGCCCTGTGGCTGCTGCGCCGGCTGTTCCAGTCGCACGGCGGCGTACTGGACGCCGACCGCGACCGCCTGGAGAAGGCCCTGATCCACCGCGCGCTGGACGACCATCGGCCGATCCTCGGCATCTGCCGCGGCATGCAGCTGGTCAACGTGGTGCGCGGCGGCACGCTGCAGCGCGACCTGGGCGAGTTCTACGTGGAAACACCGCAGGCCCGCAGCCTGTTGCCGGTCAAGCCGGTGCAGCTGGAGCCGCGCAGCCACCTGGCCGACATCCTGGGCGACGCCACGCTACACGTGAACGCCCTGCACAATCAGGCGGTGGATGGCCTGGGTCGCGGGCTAAGGGTCGCCGGCCGCGAGGCCAGCGGCGTGGTACAGGCGATCGAGGCCGACCGCGGCTGGTGCATCGGCGTGCAGTGGCACCCGGAATACCTGCCCCAGAAGCGCCGCCACCAGCGTCTGTTCCACGCCCTCGTTCGGGCCGCCGCCAATACCGGCTAAAACCCGATTCACCAAGAAGACACGAAGAAGGGCAAGCGCTCAGGCCGGGTACGGCACGGAGAGGCCGCCGAGGCCGCAGTAGCCGTGGGGGACCTTGGCCAGGTATTGCTGATGATCCTCTTCGGCGAAATAGAACGCAGGCCCCTCGACGATCTCGGTGGTGATCGTTCCGCCCCGTGCCTTGTCCAGCGCGGCCTGGAAGCGTTGGCGGCTGGTCTCGGCGGCCGCCAGCTGTTCCGCATCGGTGGTGTAGATCGCGGAGCGGTACTGGGTACCGACGTCGTTGCCCTGGCGCATGCCCTGGGTCGGGTCGTGGCCTTCCCAGAAGGTGCGGAACAGCGCATCCAGGTCGACTCGCCGCGGATCGAATACCACACGCACCAGTTCGGTGTGCCCGGTCTGGCCGCTGCATACCTCGCGATAGGTCGGATTCGGGGTATAGCCCCCACCGTAACCGACGCTGGTGGAGTACACCCCGTCCAGCTGCCAGAACAGGCGCTCGGCGCCCCAGAAGCAGCCCATGCCGAACTGAATCACCTGCATGCCCTCGGGGTACGGCGGTGCCAACGGGGTTCCCAGCACCATGTGGCGCCCGGGCACCGGCATCGGCTCCTCGCGCCCGGGCAAGGCCTGCTCGGGCGCAGGCATGCGCGGCTCGGAAAATGCGAACATGGGCGACTCCATCAGTCAGCCGGGGTGAGCCGGATCAGCTCCCCCGGGTTGTGGTCGGTAAGTACGTAGATTGCGCCTTCGTGCACGCGCACGTCGCGCACACGGCGATCCAGATCCGGCAGCACCTCGGATTCATTGACCAGGTCGCGCCCGTCGAAGGTCAGGCGGCGCAGCGTCTGGTGCGCCAGTCCGCCGACCAGCAGCTCACCATCCCAGTCGGCAAAGGCCGGATCGCGCAGGATCGCCATGCCGGACGGGGCAATGGAAGGCGTCCAGTGATGCAGCGGCGACTCCATCCCCTCCTTCTCGGTCAGACCCTCGCCCACCTGACCGCCACGGTATTCCTCGCCGTGGGTAATGACCGGCCAGCCGTAGTTCAGGCCGGGTTCGATGATGTTGACCTCGTCACCCCCGCGCGGGCCATGCTCGTTCTGCCAGAAGGTGCCGGTCTCGGGGTCCATCACCATGCCCTGCGGGTTGCGCACACCCCAGGCCCAGATCTCCGGGCGGGCGTCGGGTTCATCCACCAACGGGTTGTCATCCGGCACCGAACCATCGTCATGCAGCCGGATGATGCTGCCGATATGGGTGGAGGTGTCCTGCGCATGATCGCGATCGCCGCGGTCACCCACGCTGATGTACACGTACCCGGCCTGGTCAAACACGATGCGGCTGCCGAAGTGCCGGCCGCCGCTGACACCCGGCTCGGCGGTGAACAGTGTCTCCACGTCCTGCAGCTCGCCATCCTGGAAGCGCCCACGCGCCAGGCGGGTCGTCAGTCCGCCCTCCACGCTCGCCGAGTAGGTGAAGTACAGCCAGCGGTTGTCGGCGAAATTGGGGTGCAGCGCAAGATCCAGCAGCCCGCCCTGGTTGCGCGCCTGCAGGTCGTCCGGCAACCCCGGGACCAGCGCGCCCCGCCCGTCGAAGGCCTCGGCGTCCTCGAACCAGCGCAGGGTGCCCGGGCGCTCGCTGATCAGTGCACCGCCTTCGGGCAGGAAGGCGATGGCCCAGGGGTGATTCAGTTCCTCGTGCAGCACGCTGACCTGCAGATCCTGCTGCCCGCCCTCCAGGCCCTCGGCCGAGACCCCGGAGGACCCGGTGCATGCCACCAGAAGGCCCACGGTCATGGGAACCACCGTTACACGTCCCAGGATATGCTTGCGCTTGCTCATGGCTCGCTCCTTGTTCGGTCCGATGTCCATTGGTACCTGCGTTCAGGCGGCGGGTTCCCTCGGCTGGCAGACAGGGCACCAGTACGTCGAGCGGCCGTGTTCGCCCAGCAGGGCATATTCGACCGGTACGCCGCACTGTCGGCAGGGCTCGCCACGGCGGCCATAGACGTTCAGGAACGCCCCCTCCTCGGCGCGCTCGCGGGTGATGCGCGGACCCGGCTTCAGGTTGCGCCGCAGCAACCGCTCGGCATCGCGGTACAGCCCCGCCAGCACTCGCTGCGACACCTGCCCGAGAGGCCACAGCGGGTGACAGCCTTGCAGGAACAGCACCTCTGACTTGTAGATGTTTCCGATGCCCGCCGCCAGCGACTGATCCAGCAGCACATCCAGGATCGGGCGCGCCGGGTCCGCGACGGTCCGCACCCGCATGACCACGGCATCCAGGTCGATCGCCGGGTCCAGCAGATCAGGGCCGACACGGGCATCCAGACGCGGGACATCCGCCGCCCCCGCCGTGCGCGGGCGCCACTGCAGCTCGCGAGGGTGAAAGCAGACCAGTACACGCTCCGGGAGGCTGAGGATGGCCCAGGCACTGGAGGCCGGCTTGTGCCAGGCGACACCCGGGGCGTACTGGTGCCAGGTCCCGTACATGCCCAGGTGGGTGCGCAATTGCCACGGCCGGCCATCCGCAGCTGCAAGATCCAGCAACAAGTGCTTGCCCCGGGCCTGCACGGTCCCGGCGGTCATCGCGCCATGCTCGAGCAACGGATCGCCGCGCCGGGTGCGGGTCGCTACCGCAGTCAGCGTTGCGCCCTCCAGTACCGGCCGCAACGCGGCGGCCAGCTTGTGGATCGTGTCGCCCTCGGGCATGGCCGGCGGAGTTAGGGAAACACTGATTAATGCACGCGCTCGCGCTCGAGTCGCTTTTGCGTGCGAACAAGGCGCGGTGACTGCCGTGCAGTCATTCTGCACAAGGGAGCCGCAACGCCGTGCGCGCGCAAAAGCGGCCGAGCCCCGTGGGGTTGGCACCCCAGGTTCCCCGATCCTGCGTTGCGCCGCTTGCGGGTAGAACCACTACCCGCTGCACGACGCGCCTTGTCTCGGAAAACCTGGGGTGCCAACGCGAGTGTGTGCATTAATCAGTGTTTCCCTTGCGCTCGCGCGCGGGGTACAGGCGCGGCTCGCCCTCGGGCCGGGTGCGGAACAGGCGCATGGACCACAGGTACTGCGCCGGGGCCTGCTCGATGCCACGCTCGATGGCGGCGTTCATCTGCCGCGCATCGACGGCATCATCCCCCGAGGGATAGTCTTCTAGGGGCGGCCACAGGCGCATCACGTACTGGTCCGCCGCCGCGTCATACCAGGCGAAGCTGGGCAGGACCGCCGCCTTCGACATGCGCGCCAGACGCGCCAGCGCGGTCAGCGTGGCCTTCTGCACACCGAAGAAATCCACGAATACCGCGCCCTCCGCGCCCAAGTCCTCGTCCGGCAGGTAATAGAAGAAGCGACCGCGCTTGAGCTGGCGAATGGCCGGGCGCAGGCCCTGGTCGCGGGCGAAGATATCGCCGGAATAGCGCGTGCGGCTGCGGTGGTTGATCCACTCCAGCACCGGGTTCTTCATCGGCTTGGCGAAGGACACGCCGTCGAACATCTGACTCATGCGCACGCCGCCGTAATCCAGCCCCAGGGAATGCGGCGCCAGGATGATCACTGGCGTCCCGCCGGAGCGCAGGCGCTCGTAGTGCTCCAGACCCTCGATGCGAATGCGGGCGGCGTGCTGGCCGGGCTTGCCGAACCACAGCAACCCGTAGTCCAGCGCCGTCTGCGCCTGGTAGCGGTAATAGGCCTCCAGGCGCTGGGCGCGCTCCGCAGCGGTCATCGCCGGGAAGCACAGCTCCAGGTTGCGCTCGACCACCGCCCGACTGCGCCCGGCCAGCCGGCGAATCAGCCGGCCCAGCCCGCCGGCGAGACCGCGCACGGCCGGGCGCGGCAACTCCTGCAGCACCCAGGCCAGGCCCAGCAACAGCCAGCTTCCCCAGTAACGCGGGGCGAAGTGCGCGGCGGTCAGCGGGGCCTGGTAGGCACCAGCGTCCTCGCGCCGCCCGGTTTCGTCGTCGACAGCGCTCATGCGCCCCCAGCACCGCCGGCGGGCCCGTCCGTGGCGGCCTGCTGCTTGCGGGCGCGCTTGGCGTAGACCTCCATCTCCTTCGCGGCCTGCAGATCACCCTTCTCGGTGGCCACGCGGATACCGCGCTCGCAGGTGGACAGGGCCGACTCGGGGCGCTCCAGCTCCACCAGCGTCTTCGCCAGCAGCTTCCAGGCCGCGGAATAACCGCCGTCCAGATCCAGCGCCCGCTGCAGATGTGGCACTGCGGCCTCCAGCTGGCCATCGGTCGCCAGGGCATTGCCCAGCGAGAAACGCAGCATGGCGGAATCCTGGCCGCCGTCGAGCATATTCTGGAAGCGTTCGATCATGTCGCTCATGGGGTACCTCCCTCGGCGCGTGCCGATGCGTACAGTCAGGCTAACGCCGCCAGAAGGCGGGCGACAGAAGCACCAGCACGGTAAAGATTTCCAGGCGCCCCATCAGCATCGCAACCACCAGGACCCACTTGCTGAAATCGTTGATCGACTGGAAGTTGGGCCCGACCTCGCCCAGACCGGGGCCCAGGTTGTTCAGCGAAGCGGCCACTGCCGAGAACGCGGTCACCTGATCCAGACCGGATGCCATCAGCCCCAGCATCATCACTACGAACACCATCACGTAGGCCGCCAGGAAGCCCCACACCGCCTGCACGACGCGATCCGGGGCCTCCTTCCCGTTGACCTTCACGGCGATCCGCGCGTGCGGGTGGATCAGACGCTTGATCTCGCGCAGCCCCTGCTTCACCAGCAACAGCACGCGCACCACCTTCATGCCACCACCGGTGGAACCGGTACAGCCACCGATGAACGACAGGAGGATCAACAACACAGGCAGGAAACCGGGCCACAGGTAGAAGCTGTCGGTGGCATATCCCGTCGTGGTCGCAATGGACACGACATGGAAGACCCCGCGGCGCAATGCATCCCCGAACTGATCGGTAAACCCGCTCCAGAGCATGAAACCGACCACCAGGACGATCGCCGAGCCGAGCACCAGGAGGTAGGCGCGTAACTCCTCGTCCCGCCGGTAAGGCTTCCAGGTCGCGCGGTGCAGCACCAGAAAGTGGAGAGCAAAGTTCATCCCGCCCAGAACCATGAACGCGATGGCGACCATCTCGATCGCCACGGAGTCGAAATGACCGATGCTGGCGTCATAGGTCGAAAAGCCACCAATCGCCACGGTGGTGAAGGAGTGCGCGATCGCATCGAAGGCATCCATGCCGGCGGCCCAGTAGGCCAGCGCGCAGGCCACGGTCAGGCCCAGGTAGATGTACCAGAGGTTGCGCGCGGTCTCGGCGATTCGCGGCGTCAGCTTGTTGTCGCGGATCGGCCCCGGAGTCTCGGCCTTGAACAGCTGCATGCCGCCCACGCCCAGCAGCGGCAGGATGGCCACCGCCAGCACGATGATCCCCATGCCGCCCATCCATTGCAGCTGCTGGCGATACCACAGCAGCGCCCGCGGCAGATCATCCAGCCCGGTCAGCACCGTGGCGCCGGTCGTGGTCAGCCCGGACATCGACTCGAAGGCGGCATCGGTGAAGGACACCTGCAGGCTCGGGTCGAGGTACAGCGGTGTCGCCCCGGCGATCCCCAGCCCCAGCCAGAACAGCACCACCAGGATGAAGCCGTCGCGCGCCTGCAGCTCCTGGCGCATGCGGTACAACGGCGCCCACAGCAGCCCGCCCATCAGCAACAGGAGGGCGAAGGCCTGCAGGAACACGTACGCGGTGGACTCCCCGTACAGAAAGCCGATGGCCGCCGGCGGCAGCATCGCCAGACTGAACAGCGTCAGCAGGACACCCAGCAGCCGGGCCGTGGAGGCGAGATGGAGCATCCGTGCGCTGCGCCTAGTGTCCTTTAACAATAGTTCGCATCATTATTGAGGCGATCACTTACACGGGCGATGGACGCGATGATCTGGTCGGCTGTTTTGCGCCAGATGAACGGTCGGGGTTCATCGTTGTACGTCTCCAGGTATTCGCGGATGGAATCCTCGAGTTCCCGAGTGCTGCGATGCGAACCGCGTTTGATCCAGCGTTCCGAGATGAGCGCGAAGAAGCGTTCGACCAGGTTGATCCATGACGCCGAGGTGGGCGTGAAGTGCACATGGTAACGCGGCCGCGCAGCGAACCACGCACGCAC
>NZ_KB898907.1:0-39704 GCF_000377925.1 Thioalkalivibrio sp. AKL12 | reverse complement strand
CATACATCCGTTTGAGCCGGTTGTTCTCGTCCTCCAGCTCCTTCAGCCGTCGGACGTCCGCAGCCTCCATGCCACCGTACTTCGACTTCCACTGGTAGTAGGTCGCCTCAGAGACCCCGATCTCCCGACAGACGTCCTTCACCTTCCGGCCGCCTTCGACCTGCTTCAGCGTCTGAACAATCTGACTCTCCGTAAACCGACTCTTGCGCATCTCGGCCTCCTTTGGCTCTAGTGTGCCCGGAGACCTCCAGTTTTCAATGGACCGAATTTACGGGAAGGCGACACCAATCCGACGGCCGACACTAGACTGTCCGGGGAATTCAATTCCGTCGTCTCGCCGGCCTCGAAACTCAGGGCCACCGCGCGCCCGGCTGCCAAGACTTCTGCGTCCCCGAACGGGGGTTCGGAGTCTTCGCCTTACAACGCGAGCAAATCGATCTCGCGAACGAATTGCCTGCACCGAGATCGATGCGAATGCGTTCGCCGTCGGAAGGCTATAGCTCGATATGGACAAAGCGGGCCACCACCCGGCTGGCCGAATCGACCGGGGCATCCGTCACGGCAAGGCTCATCGGTCTGGTCCCGCCTCCGCTGCTCCCGCCAAAACAAGCGACCCGACCCGCGTCGCGAATTGGCGGGGTCGCCTTGCGATTTCAGCAAGAATTCGGCAGGCGTCGGCCCGCCGCGCAGGTGCCCCCCCCTCAGGCAACCAGGACCGTCAGAAGCGTTCGAGGCTGGCGAGGGGGCCCGACAGATCGCGGATGCGCATCCAGGAGGCGATGCTGGCGCGCCAGCGGCGGGTAGGCAGGACGGCATGGGGTACGGTCTGACTGAGGAACATCACCAGCGTCCCCGCGCGTGGCTGGATGCGGCGGATCTCGCGCCCTTCGCTGTCGTAGATCGCGAGCTGGCCGCCGTCGCGTTCGCGCCAGTGACGGTTCAGGTAGAACACCAGCGACAGGCGGCGGCAATTGCCGGCCTGGAAGGCATCCACGTGCCGGGCGTAGTGGGTGCCAGGCGGATAGAGGGCGAAGTGGGATTCGGTCTCGAACAGGCCCGGGATCAGCGCCCGGCTCGCCTGCAAACGAATCTCTTCGAGGCGCGCCATGAACGCCTGCTGCGCGGGACTCGCGCCATCCAGCCAGTGAATCCAGTCGCCGCGGGTCGCCCGGTCGCGATGGCGCTCGCCGGCGCGGCCGATCCGCGCCTGCGCCAGTTGCGCCGCATCACGCAGCGCATAGACCTCCTCTCGCAGGGCATCGACGATCTCCGGCGGCTGGAAATCGGGCCAGACGAGCAGATGCTCGCGCGCCAGCGCATCCAGCCAGCCGTCGGGCGCGCAAAATTCGGAGGAGGAGTCGGCCACGACCGGCGCCAGGGTCGGCGCGGCGGTCTCGGCGGCTTCCAGCCATTCGGGGCCAAGGGCAGGCAGGTTCACGTACTCGGGTCTTCCATTCGGGCCGCGATCGCGGCGCGCAGGCGGGCGCCTGTCAGGCAGACGCCCAGATCAGCGTCTTCCCCACAGGATATATACCGGGAACGCCGGGGTGCGCAAGGGCTTTATAGCACCGTTGCCCTGCCAGGAGGCTGCAGACTAGTACGCCAGAAAACCGCCGGCGATCAGGTGCTGGCGCAAGGCGGCCTGGGCCTCGGTGACGCGGGCGCGGGCGCCACGCAGGCCCAGCTCGACCTGCGGCGCCTGGCGGTCCATGCGCGGGAGACAGGAGATGCGCAGGTCGGGGAACGCGGCCTCCATGGCCTCGAGCACCGGGACCAGGCGGCTCTCGGTGACATTCTCCAGGCGCAGGACCTCTTCCACGGCGCCCGCCGCCGCGTCGCGGTCGGGGAAGCGCTGCTCCAGGACCCAGCGGGCCATGGGCTCGGCCATGGCCGGGAAACCGGGTACGCAGTGATGCTGCGCACAGCTAAAGCCGGGGATTCCGTTGACCGGGTTCGGGATCAGGCTGGCCCCCTCGGGGAGCTCGGCCATGCGTACGCGGTGGGGCCAGGCGTCGGCACCGAAGCGCTCCTCGAGGATGGCCATGAACTCGGGATGAGGCGCCAGCGGCTGGGCCAGTGCCTCGGCCAGGCAGGCGCGGGTGCGATCATCCGGGGTCGCGCCGATGCCGCCGAAGCTGAACACCTCGGCCCCGCTGGCTAGCGTCTCGCGGAAGGTCTGCGTCAGCAGGCGGGCGTTATCACCGACGATACGGATCCACGCGAGTTCCAGCCCCCTTTCCGCCAGCGCCGCGGTCAGGTGCGCCTGATGCCGATCGCGGCGCTTCCCGCTCAGGAGCTCGTCGCCGATGATCACGGCGCCGATCTCGATCGTGTGCGATCCCCGGCCGTCCATCGTGGGTCGATCCATCGCCGATCTACTGCTTGGCACCCATGGCCAGCGCGCGCTCGCGCGCAGCCGCACGCGCCTCGGGGGCGTTGTCCGGATCGTCGAGCCACGGCGCCAGGTGCTGCTGTAGCAGCCCGGCCAGGAAGTCGAGGTGATCAGCGCGGTCGTTCAGCGCCGGGATGTAGTGGAAGCGCTCGCCGCCGGCCTCGGTGAAGATCTCGCGGTTTTCGTCGCCGATCTCCTCGATGGTCTCCAGGCAATCCGCCGAGAAACCGGGGCAGATCACGTCCACCGAGCGCACGCCCTGCCCCGGCAAGGCCTCCAGGGTCTTGTCGGTGTAGGGCTGCAGCCATTCCTCGCGACCGAAGCGCGACTGGAAGGTGACCTGCCACTGGTCGTCGTTCAGCCCCAGCGCCTGCGCCAGCTTGTGCCCGGTGGCGTGGCACAGGCAGTGGTAGGGGTCGCCCTGCAGCAGGTAGCGTTTGGGGATGCCGTGGAAGGACATCATCAGGCGATCGGCCTGACCATGCGCCTGCCAGTGCTCGCGCACACTGTTGGCCAGGGCATCGATGTAGCCGGGCTGGGCGTCATAGGCGGCGATGAACTGCAGATCGGGCACCCAGCGCCAGCCCTTGAGCACGTCGGCCACGGCATCGAAGGTGGAGCCATTGGTGCTGGCCGAGTACTGCGGGTACAGCGGCAATACGACCACACGACGCACGCCCTGGCGGCGCAGTTCGTCCAGGCCGGATTCAATGGACGGGTTGCCGTAGCGCATGCCCAGGGCGACCGGGACATCCTCGCCGACCTGCGCGGCCAGGCGCTCGCGCACACCGGCGGCCTGGCGTTTCGAGATCGCCAGCAGCGGCGAGCCCTCGTCGGTCCACACGGTTGCGTACTTCGCCGCCGAGCGCTTGGGGCGGATGTTCAGGATCACGCCGTTCAGGATCAGCCACCAGATGGGTCGCGGGACCTCGACCACGCGCGGGTCCCAGAGGAACTCCTTCAGGTAACGCCGCAAGGCGGGCGCGGTGGGTTCGTCCGGCGTCCCGAGGTTGGTCAGCAAAACGCCGACGCCGCGCGCCTGGCCATGGCGATAATCCGCTTCTCCGAAATACTTCATGGGGCTCCTTGCAGGCATGGGGGACGGTGACTCCCTGTCGGAGTCACGGAGCGTCGCTTTGGTTCACACGCCAAGGATACCCGCGGGCACGAGTGGGCGCGCGCCCGGGACGGATCAGACGCTACGACCCCGCAACGGGCTGGTACGCGGGAAGTGCGCCTGCAGGAACTCCATCTGGTCGGCCAGCACGCGCTTGCCCTTGAGGAAGATGTATTCCGCGTGGGTGGGCGTGAACGGGATGGCGAGCAACTGCATCCCGGCCTCTTCCGGCGTGAACCCCGCCTTGTGGTTGTTGCAGCGCTTGCAGGCGGTGACCACGTTGGTCCAGGTGTCTTCGCCGTCCTGGCTGATCGGGGTCACGTGGTCGCGGGACAGATCGTGTTCGGGGAACGCGTGACCACAATAGAGACAGAGATGGGCGTCGCGGCGAAACAGCGTGGTGTTATTGAGCGGGGGGATGTAGTCGTTGAAGCGGGACTTGCGGGTGCCGTGAGTGGCGATGATCGAGTTGACCTCGACCCGCGACTGCAACCCGGTGCGCGCGTTGATGCCGCCGCGCATGCGATATAGCGGGCTGCCACAGGTGTAGGCCACCTGCTCGGTGTAATAGAGGCGCACGGCCTGCTCCAGGCCGATCCACTCCAGCGGCATGCCCGCGGCATCCGTGCGCAGGACCTGATGCTCATTCGGCAACATGACCCCGTCCCGTCTCAAGGAAACACGGATTTGCTCACGCGGCGTACGGGTGAACAAATCCATGCCGCCTTCGATACCCGAAAAACAATAAACAGCCTTCAGGAACAAAGCAATTACAACGCCATGACCCGCGGTATCGTAAGCTCGCCCAACCTGACGGGCCCGGCAACGAGGGTGGACACGGTTTAAGCACGAGGCCGGATCCGCTACACTCGCGGGTCGTTTTTTGTGCGGCACGCCCGAATCACGCGTGCCGCATCCGATTTCACCACCCGCGAGCGCGGCTGATCGTCCCATAGGGAATACGGGAACGCTTGGCCCGGGGAGAGAGCGCATGGCAATCAAATTATCCGTTCCCAGGGAATCCGCCAGTGGCGAGCGCCGCGTGGCCCTGGATCCGTCGGTAGCGGCCAAGTTCAGCGATATGGGCATCACGGTGCAGCTGGAAAAGGGTGCCGGTTCCGAGGCCCATTTCCCGGATGCGGCCTACGAGAAGGCCTCCGTGGTCGACACCGAGACCGCCTACGGCCAGTCGGATCTGATGGTCCGCGTGGCACCGCCGACAGTCGAGGAGATCAACCAGCTGCCGGAAGGCTCGACCGTGGTCAGCCTGTTCCACGCTCACCGCAACCCGGATGTGGTCAAGGCGATGCAGGAGCGCAAGATCCTGAGCTTCGCGATGGAGCTGATCCCGCGCATCTCGCGCGCCCAGAGCATGGACGTGCTGTCCTCGCAGGCGGCCGTGGTCGGCTACAAGGGCGCGATCATGGGCTCCGACCTGTCCTGCCGCTTCTTCCCGATGCTGACCACCGCGGCCGGCACCATCCGCCCGGCCAAGGTCATCGTGATCGGCGCCGGCGTGGCCGGGCTGCAGGCGATTGCCACGGCCAAGCGCCTGGGCGCGATGGTCGAGGCCTATGACGTGCGCTCCGCCACCAAGGAGCAGGTCGAGTCGCTGGGTGCGAAGTTCCTCGATCTCGGCGTCTCCGCCGAGGGCGAGGGCGGCTACGCCCGCGAACTGACCGCGGAAGAGAAAAAGCAGCAGCAGGATGCCCTGGGCGAGTACATCGCCAAGGCCGACGTGCTGATCACGACCGCCGCGATCCCGGGACGCGATGCACCCAAGCTGATCCCCAAGATCATGGTCGAGGGCATGAAGCCGGGTGCGGTCATCATCGACCTGGCGGCCGAAGGTGGCGGCAACTGCGAGCTGAGCAAGCCCGGCGAGACCCACGACCACAAGGGCGTGATCATCCATGCCCCGTTGAACGTGCCCTCGCAGGTCCCGCTGCATGCCTCCGAGATGTATGCCAAGAACCTGCTGAATTTCCTCACGCCGATGATCGCCGAAGGCGGCGAATTCCAGCCCGACTGGGATGACGAGGTCATCGCCAAGAGCGTGCTGACCCGCGATGGCGAGATCGTGCACGAGGCCACCCGCGAGGCCCTGAAGGGAGCTCAATCATGATCATCGAAGGCTTTATCGCGCTGTACATCTTCATGCTCGCGGCCTTCACCGGCTACGAGATCATCTCCAAGGTCCCGGTCATCCTGCATACCCCGCTGATGTCCGGTTCCAACTTCGTCCACGGCATCGTGCTGGTCGGGACCATGGTCGCGCTCGGCCACGCCACGACCCCGCTGGAACAGGCCATCGGCTTTGTCGCCGTGATCCTGGCCGCGGGCAACGCCGTGGGTGGCTATGTCGTCACCGAACGCATGCTGGAGATGTTCAAGACCAGCAAGAAGGACGACAAGAAGGGAGATAACGCATGAGTCTGATTATCAACCTCGCCTACTTTGCGGCGGCGGTCCTGTTCATCGTCGGCCTCAAGCAGATGTCTTCGCCGACCACCGCGCGGCCGGGCATCATGTGGGCCGGCGTGGGGATGGTGCTCGCCACGCTCGTGACCTTCGTGCATCCGGAGGTCTCCGGGGGCGTGAACTACACCCTGATCATCCTGGGTATCGTCATCGGTGGCGGTCTCGCCTGGTGGAGCGGCAAGAAGGTCGCCATGACCGACATGCCGCAGATGATCGCGCTGTACAACGGCATGGGCGGTGGCGCCGCGGCCGGCATCGGTGCGATCTACCTGCTGCAGGCCACCCCGGAAAGCGTCACCAATACCGGCCTGGCGATCGCCACCACCGGCTCGCTGATCGGTGCAGTGGCCTTCTCTGGCTCGCTGGTGGCCTACGCCAAGCTGCAGGGCCTGATGAAGAAGACCTTCCACTTCCCGGGCCAGCAGGTGGTGAACATCGCCATCTTCGCCATCACCGTGATCCTCGGCTTCATGCTGGCGACCGGCGGCGGCGAGATCGGCTCGGCCACGCTGCTGTTGTTCTTCGTCCTGTCGCTGGCCTTCGGCGTCCTGATGACCCTGCCGATCGGCGGCGCCGACATGCCGGTGGTCATCTCGCTGTACAACGCCCTCACCGGCCTCGCGGTCGGCCTCAAGGGCATCGTGCTCGACAACCCGGCGCTGATGATCGCCGGTATCGTCGTCGGCGCGGCCGGCACGCTGCTCACGCAGCTGATGGCCAAGGCGATGAACCGCCCGATAAAGAACATCCTGTTCAGCCAGTTCGGTGGCAGCAGCGGGGGTGCCGAGGAAGCGATCGAGGGCACCATGAAGGAGATCCAGGCCAACGACGCCGGGATCATGATGGCCTTTGCCGAGAAGGTGATCATCGTGCCGGGCTACGGCATGGCCGTGGCACAGGCACAGCACAAGATCTGGGAATTCACCCAGCTACTGCAGAAGCGCGGCGTGGACGTGAAGTTCGCGATCCACCCGGTCGCGGGCCGCATGCCCGGGCACATGAACGTGCTGCTGGCCGAGGCCGGCGTGCCCTACGACATCATCTTCGACCTCGACGAGATCAACGAGGAGTTCAAGACCGCGGATGTCGCCATGGTCATCGGCGCGAACGACGTCGTGAACCCGGTGGCCCGGACCAATCCGGACTCGCCAATCTACGGCATGCCGATCCTCAACGCGGACCAGGCGCACAACGTCATCTGCGTGAAGCGCGGCAAGGGCTCCGGTTTCTCGGGCATCGAGAACCACCTGTTCTATGCCGACAACAACCAGATGTTGTACGGCGACGGCCAGAAGGTGGCCGCCGAGCTGGTGGCATCGGTCAAGGCCCTCGGCTAGTCGACCCGCCCCACTCGCGGGGCCCGGACACCGGGCCCCGCAACCGAAACCCGGCCACCGTTTTGCGGTGCCGGGTTTTTTTTGTTGCTCACCCACCGGGCCAGGATTGAAACCCGAAATCTGTACGTTTCCTGTACAAACTACCCACAAGGGCCGGGGTCAAACCCCGGTTAGCACACACAGCGCGCACTCGGTTTCACATAGCGATCATAACTCCCTGTTTTATCTATATTAAATGGATATGGTCGATTTTTGCCCAATCCAAGTAGCCCTTAGCAGTAACAAGCATTTAGGGATGTTCATACCGATTCACCCACAGAGTTATCCACAGCTTTTGTGGATAACCCCCCTCCCGAAGTGCGGCGGCCACTCCCCCTCCCCGGGGTCCGACACAGTAGACTGTGCGCATGCCTGCCGCGCCCCGAATCGCCTGCATCGCGCTGGATCGCCCTCTGGACCGGCTGTTCGACTACAGCATCCCCGAGGACCTGACGCTTGCACCCGGCCAGCGGGTGCGCGTGCCCTTCGGGCGCGGGTCGACCATCGGGGTCGTGGTCGAGCTGGCATCCACCAGCGAGGTTGCACCCGGCCGCCTGCGTGCGATCCAGGAAGCACCCGAGGCAGAACCGATCCTGGGGCCCCGCCTGCTGGAGCTGCTGCAGTTCGGAGCCCGGTACTACCACCACCCCCTGGGCGAAGCCCTGCTGGGAGCACTTCCCCCGGCCCTGCGCCATGGCGACCCGCTCCCCGCCCTGACCCCGGAGACCCTGTGGCGGATGACACCCGCGGGCAGCCAGGCGCTGGCCGACGGTGACGCCCGCGGGCGACGCCAGCAGGCCGTCCTCCGCGCGCTGGCCCACCCGAATTCCACACCGCATGCCTCACCGGCCCTGGATCGCGCCACCCTGGCCGCCGCCACCGGGCTGCAACTCGCCCCGCGCGAACTGCGCGCGTTTGCGGAACGCGGCTGGCTGGAGGCGATCACGCCCGACCCGAAACAGCCACCGCCCCCGAACACCAGCGACCACACCCTGACCGCCGAACAACGCGCCGCCGTCGACGCCCTGACCCCGGATACCGGCGTACCCCTCCTGCTGGAGGGTGTTACCGGCAGCGGCAAGACCGAGGTCTACCTGCAAATGGCCGAACGCGTGCTGGCACGCGGGCGCCAGGTCCTGTTCCTGATCCCCGAGATCGCCCTGACGCCACAGCTGAGCGCGCGCATCCAGCAGCGCTTCCCCGGGCAGGTCGCCCTCCTCCACTCCGGGCTGTCCGAGGGCGAGCGCCTGCGCGCCTGGGAGTCCGCCCGTCAGGGGCAGCGCCGCATCGTCGTCGGCACCCGTTCGGCGCTGTTCACGCCCCTGCCCGATCTCGGCCTGATCATCGTTGACGAGGAGCACGACAGTGCCTTCAAGCAGCAGGACGGCTTTCGTTACAACGCCCGCGACCTGGCCATCAAGCGCGGCCAGCTGGAACAGGCCGCGGTGGTCCTGGGCTCGGCCACGCCGACCCTGGAGACCCTGCATGCGGCGACCACTGGCCGCTACGCCCATGCCCGACTGGCGACGCGCCCGGACGGCTCTCAACCGCCCGCCGTCGAGGCCATCGACACGCGTGTGCACACCCCGGACGAGGGCCTCACCGCCCCGCTTCTGGATGCCATGCAACAGACCCTCGCCGCCGGCCACCAGTGCTTCCTGCTACTGAACCGGCGCGGCTTCGCCCGCGTGCTGGCCTGCGACGCCTGCGGCTGGGTCGCCGAATGCCCGGACTGCGATGCGCGCCTGACCATCCACGCGCACAACCCGCGTGCCGTCTGCCACCTCTGCGGTCACCAGGAACCGCGCCCCCAGCGCTGCCCGCAATGCGGCGAGGCCCTGGCCCAGCGCGGTCTCGGCACCCAGCGCCTGGAACAGGCCCTGGCCCGCCACTACCCGACCACTCCGCTGATCCGCCTGGACCGCGACAGCATCCGCCACAAGGGGGCACTCGAGGAGGCACTGGACCGCATTCGCCAGCTGGATGCCGCCATCGTCGTCGGGACCCAGATGCTGGCCAAGGGCCACGACTTCCCGCAGGTCGGACTGGTCGGCGTGATTGACGTCGACCAGGGCCTGTTCAGCGTCGACCTGCGCGCGACCGAAAACACCCTGCAGCTGATCGTGCAGGCCGCCGGGCGCGCCGGACGCGGTTCCGGCGGCGGCCGCGTCCTGCTGCAGACCGGTCATCCGGACCACCCCCTGATCCGCGGCCTGAACGCCGCGGACTACCCGGCGATGGTCGCGCCCCTGCTGGAGGAGCGCGCCGCCGCCGAGATGCCACCCCACGGCCACCTGGCCCTGGTCCGCGTCGAGGCGGGCGATGCCGAGACCACCCGCCGCCACGCCGAGCGCGTCGCCACCCACCTGCGCAACGCCGCCGCCGAAGGCCTGCGCGTGCTCGGCCCGGCCCCCGCACCGCGCCACCGCGTCAATCGCCGCTTCCGCGAACAGATCCTGCTGCAGTCCACCCAGCGCGGCCCACTCCATCGGGCCCTGACCCTCGCCCGCCACGCCTGGCAGACCGACGACCTCCCGCGCGGCACCCGCATCGCCATCGACATCGACCCGGTCTCGCTGGCGTAAACCGCCGCCCGGTTCCCTTCGAGCGCCCCGTACCGGGGCGGCACGACCAGCGCTTCCGGGTTAGAATGCGGCCCTTTTTACCCGACGGATCGAGCTTCCCTTGAAAGACACCCTGACCGAGGCCCTGGCGGCCGCACTGGAGACCCTGGTGGCCGAAGGCCGCGTACCCGCCGACCACGGTGTCGAGGTGCAGGTCACGCGTGCGCGCGACCGCGAACACGGCGACTTCGCCGCCAACCTCGCGATGCAACTGGCACGCCCGGCGAAATCCAAGCCACGCGATCTGGCCGAGGCCCTGTGTGCGGCCATGCCCGAGGTGCCCGGCCTCGCCGGCACCGAGATCGCCGGCCCCGGTTTCATCAACTTCCGCCTGGCCGCGGATGCCCGCACACTGGTGCTGGGCCGCGTCGCGACCCAAGGTGACGACTTCGGCCGCTCCAGCGTAGGCGGCGGACGCCCGGTGCAGGTGGAATTCGTCTCCGCCAATCCCACCGGGCCGCTGCATGTCGGCCATGGCCGCGGCGCGGCCTTCGGCGCCACGGTGGCCGACCTGCTGGATTTCTGCGGCTTCGATGTCACCCGCGAGTACTACGTGAACGACGCCGGGCGGCAGATGAACATCCTCGCTGCCAGTGTGTGGCTACGCTACCTGGAGCAGCACGGTGTCCAGGTGCCGTTCCCGGCCAATGGCTACAAGGGCGACTACATCCACCCGGTCGCCGAGACCCTGACCGCGCAGATCGGCGAACAGGGCGTGCACCCGGCCGAGGCCGTCACCCGCGACCTTCCGGCGGACGAACCGGACGGCGGCGACAAGGAAACCTTCATCGACGCGGTGATCGCCCGCGCCCGCGAGCTCCTGGGCGAGACGCTCTACCGCAAGGTGTTCGACTGCGGCCTGAACGCGATCCTCGATGACATCCGCGACGACCTGCGCGAGTTTGGCGTCGAGTACCAGTGCTGGTTCTCCGAGCGCAGCCTGGCCGACTCCGGCGCGATCGACGCCGCGGTGGAGGACCTGCAGGGGCGCGGCGCGCTGTACGAGCAGGACGGGGCCCTGTGGTTCCGCTCCACCGACTACGGCGACGACAAGGACCGCGTGGTGCGCCGCGAGAACGGCGACTACACCTACTTCGCCTCCGACATCGCCTACCACCGCGAGAAGTTCCAGCGCGGCTTCGAGCGCGTGATCAACATCTGGGGCGCTGACCACCACGGCTACGTCCCGCGCGTGCGCGCCGCGCTGCAGGCCCTGGGCCTGGACCCCGGCCGCCTCGACGTGCTGCTGGTGCAGTTCGCGATCCTCTATCGCGGTGGCGAGCGCCTGCCCATGTCCACCCGCGCCGGACAGTTCGTGACCCTGCGCGAACTGCGCGACGAGGTCGGCTCGGATGCCGCGCGCTTCTTCTACGTGCAGCGCCGCTGCGACCAGCACCTGGACTTCGACCTCGACCTCGCCAAGTCGCAGTCCAACGACAACCCGATGTACTACATCCAGTACGCGCACGCGCGCATCGCCAGCGTGCTGCGCACCGCTGCCGAGCGCGGGCATGCCCCGGCCGCCGCCGACGCCGCAGGCCTCAGCACGCGCCTGACCGAACCGCAAGAGGATGACCTGCTGGATCGCCTGGACCGTTTCCCGGAGGTGATCGCGGCGGCCGCCGAGGCCTGCGAACCGCACCAGATCGCCCAGTACCTGCGCGAGCTGGCCGCCGGCTTCCACACCTACTACAACGCGGTACCCTTCCTCAACGCGGACGACCCCGACGTGATCGGCGCGCGCCTCGCGCTGCTGACCGGCGCCAGGCAGGTGCTGCACAACGGCCTGCGCCTGCTGGGCGTGACCGCCCCGGAACGGATGTAGACCATGGCCCAGGCGCGCAAGACCCGTCGCAAGTCCGCCCCACGGAAGGCCTCGCGGCCGATCCCCGGCTGGGTATGGATGTTGCTCGGCCTGCTGATCGGCCTGGGGCTTGCCGCCGTGCTGTACCTGCAGGGTGCCGACCGCTCGCCGGATCTGGGCGCGTTGTTCGGTGACCCGGATCCCGCGACCGAGACGGCCGCCCCGACCCCGGCACCGGTGGAGCGGGACACCGTTCCCTCGGACGACGAGCCCCGCTTCCGCTACTACGAGCTGCTGCCCGAGGACGAGATCCGGGTGCCGGAGTCCGAGCGTGACGCGCCCGCCCCGGCTGTGCCACCGGCCGCATCGCCCAGTGAAGGCGATCCGGTCGTCCTGCAGACCGGCTCGTTCCGCCGCTTTGCCCAGGCCGACGAGATGAAGGCACGACTGACCCTGCTCGGTCTGGACCCGAAAGTGCACGAGGTCGAGATCCAGGGCGAGACCTGGTACCGCGTCTACCTCGGCCCGTTCAGTGACGAGGACCGCGTGCGCCAGGCGCTGGAGCGCCTGCGCACGGAAAATATCGAGGCCCTGCGTCTGCGCTACCAGGGCTGAGCGTGAAACCGGCCCCCGCACCGGATCTCGACGCCCTCGCGGCCCGCATCGAGGCGTTGCCCTCCGGCGGCGAACGCAAGGACCTCACGGACCTGCTGCGCCGGGCCCGCCAGCGCCAGCGGCGCGGGCAGCCGTGCGACCGCATGGCCCGCACCCTCGCCGAACGCCTGGCCACCACCGAGGGGGCCGCCCCCCAGGTAGGCAGCGACGAGCGCGCCCGCCTGCGCCCGCAACCCGTCTACGCCGGCGACCTGCCGATCCACGCCGAGCGCGAACGCATCGTCGCCGCCATCCGCGAGCACCCGGTGCTCGTGCTGTGCGGCGAGACCGGCTCCGGCAAGACCACTCAGCTGCCCAAGCTGTGCCTGGAGGCCGGGCGCGGCGAGGCCGGGCTGATCGGTCACACCCAGCCGCGCCGGATCGCCGCGCGCTCGGTGGCCAGCCGCATCGCCGAGGAACTGGGCACCACCCTGGGCGGCAACCGGGACTCCACGGTCGGCTTCAAGGTGCGTTTCTCCGACCAGACCGGGCCAAACAACTGGATCAAGCTGATGACCGACGGCATCCTGCTGGCGGAAATGGCGCATGACCCGGAGCTGCGCGCCTACGACACCATCATCGTCGACGAGGCGCACGAACGCAGCCTGAACATCGACTTCCTGATGGGCGTGCTCAAACGCCTGTCGCACAAGCGCCCCGAGCTGCGCATCATCATCACCTCGGCCACCCTCGACCCCGAACGGCTGTCGGCGTTCTTCGACCACGCCCCGATCCTGACGGTGGCCGGACGCACCTATCCGGTGGAGGTCCGCTACCGGCCGATCGAGCCGGAAGATACTGGAGACGAGAGCGACGAACAGGGGCGTGGTGAACGCGACCTGTTCGACGGCATCCGCGACGCGGTGGCCGAGTGCGAGCGCGCCGGGCCCGGCGACGTACTGGTATTCCTGCCCGGCGAACGCGAGATCCGCGACGCCCACCAGGCCCTGCGCGGCCAAGTCCGCGCCGACACCGAGATCCTGGCACTGTACGCGCGGCTGTCCGCGCGCGAGCAATCGCGGGTGTTCCAGTCACACAGCGGCCGCCGCATCGTGCTCGCAACCAACGTCGCCGAGACCGCGCTGACCGTGCCCGGCATCCGCTTCGTGATCGACTCGGGGCTCGCGCGCATCTCGCGCTACTCCTGGCGCTCGCGGGTGCAGCGCCTGAGCCTGGAGGCCATCTCGCAGGCCGCCTGCGACCAGCGCGCCGGGCGCTGCGGCCGGCTGGGCCCCGGCATCTGCATCCGGCTGTTCGCGGAAGACGACTTCAACCTGCGCCCGCCCTTCACCGACCCGGAAATCCAGCGCTCTAACCTCGCCTCGGTGATCCTGCAGATGGCCGCGCTGAAGCTCGGCCAGCCGCGCCAGTTCCCGTTCCTCGACCCGCCCGACCCGCGCCTGGTCAAGGATGGCTACCACCTGCTCGACGAATTGGGCGCGGTAGACGACCGTGGCCGGATCACCCGGCGCGGGCGGCAACTCGCGCGCATGCCCATCGACCCGCGCCACGCGGCGATGCTGCTGGCCGGCACCGAGCACGAGTGTGTCACCGAAACCGCCACCATCGCCGCGTCCCTGTCGCTGCAGGACCCGCGCGAGCGCCCGGCCGAGGCCACCCAGGCGGCGGACCAGGCCCACCGCGAGTTCCAGGTCGAGGGGTCCGACTTCATGGGCATGCTGCGGCTGTGGGACGCCTGGCACACCGCCCGCGAGGACCTCGGGTCCAGTGCCCTGAAGCGCTGGTGCCGCGAGCACTTCCTGAACTTTCTGCGTATGCGCGAATGGCAGGAGCTGCGCGTACAACTCCTGCGCCTGGCGCGCGAGATGGACCTGCACCCGAACCACCAACCGGCGGACGCCGAGGCGGTGCACCGGGCGCTGCTGACCGGGCTGGTCAGTCAGGTCGGGCAGAAGACCGAGCGCGGCGACTACCTGGGCGCGCGCAACCGCCGCTTCCAGATCCACCCCGGCTCGGTGCTGGCGAAGAAGAAGCCGGCCTGGGTGATGAGCGCGGAGATCGCCGAGACCACGCGTGTCTACGCCCGCGACAACGCACGCATCGAGCCCGACTGGATCCTGACCGCCGCCCCGCATCTGCTTAAGCACCACATCTTCGAGCCGCACTTCCAGGGCCGCAGCGGGCGCGTCGGGGCCTTCGACCGCATCACCCTGTACGGCCTGGTCGTGGCACCGAAAAAGCCTGTGGACTTCGCCAAGCACGACCCGGCCGAGGCACGGCGCATCCTGATCCGCGAGGGCCTGGTCGGTGGCGAGCTGCGCTCGCGCTCCAACGGCGTGCGCGCCAACCGCGAGGCAGTGGCCGAGATCGCCGAACAGGAGGCGCGCGGGCGCCGCCGCGACCTGCTGGTGGAAGAGGAGCGCCTGTTCGACTTTTACGACGCCCGTCTGCCGGCCGCGATCACCGACGGCACGAGCTTCGAGACCTGGGCGCGCAAGACCGAAAAACACGATCCGGATGCCCTGAAGATCGACCGCGCCGAGCTCCTGAACGAGCCAGAGGCCACGCTCCCGGAAGGCGCCTATCCCGACCATCTGGAGCTCGAGGGGCTACGCCTGCCACTGGCCTACCGCTTCGAACCCGGCCAACCGGACGACGGCGTGACCGTCACCATCCCCATCGCCGCGCTGAACGCGGTGCCCGACTGGCTGGGCGACTGGCTGGTGCCGGGGCTGCTGGAGGATCGCGTGACCGCCCTGCTGCGGAGCCTGCCGAAGGCCCTGCGCCGCCAGTTCGTGCCCGCCCCGGACTTCGCCCAGGCCGCCCTGGCCCGCATCGAACACCGCCAGGGCCCATTGATTCCCGCACTGGCCGCAGCCCTGCGCGCCATGACCGGCACCGACATCCCGCTGGATGCCTGGCGCCCGGAGACCCTGGAGCCGCACCTGGTCATGCGCTTTCGCATTCTCGCCCCGGAAGGGAATGAAGAGACCAGCGGCCGCGACCTGCCCGCGCTCAAGGCACGGCTGGGCGGGAGCGCCGAGGCCCACTTCGATGCCAGCCGTCCGGACGAGATCACCCGCGAGGGCATCACGGAGTGGGATTTCGGTGCGCTGCCAGAGAGCGTCGAATTCGACCACCAGGGGGCACAGCTGCGGGCCTTCCCGATCCTGGTCGACCGCGGCGATGCCGTTTCGCTGGAGCTGGAACCCGACCCGGCCAAGGCCGAACGCGCCCATCGCGCGGGTCTGCGGCGGCTGTTCCTGCTTGCCTGCCGCAAGACCGCGCGCGACCTGCGCCGCCAGCTCCCGGAGATCGAGCGCGCCTGCCTGAATTACTCGACGCTGGGCAGCTGCGAGGCCCTGCGCGACCAGATCCTGGAGGCCTCCGCCGACCGCGTGTTCCTGGCCGAGCCCTGGCCACGCGATGCCGAGGCGTTCGCCCAACAACTCAACGAATCCCTGCCGGCGTTCTCGCCCACCGTAATGGAGCTCTCGCGCCTGACCGCCGAGATCCTGCGCCGCTGGCACGACCTGCGCACCCGGTTGCAGGGCGACCTGCCGTTGTCCTGGATCGAGGCGGCGCGTGACATCCGCGGGCAACTGGAAGCGCTGGTCCCGGCGGATTTCCTGCTGCGCATCCCGCATGATGTCCTGCCCGAACTCCCGCGCTACCTCGAGGCGATCGGCAAACGCCTGGAGCGCCTGAGCCAGGCCCCGGACAAGGACCGCGCCCGCCGCGTCGCCGTGGAGCCGCTGTGGCAGCAGGCGCAGGAACTGATCGCCCGCGCCCCGGACCACCCGGACGTCCTCGCCTTTCGCTACCGCATCGAGGAATTCCGCGTCTCGCAGTTCGCCCAGGAACTGGGCACCCGCGAGAAGGTTTCGCCCAAACGCCTGGAACGCGAATACGCGACACTGATCCAACGACTGGCCAGTGGCACATGAACCACGACAACGGAAGGACCAACGGATGCGCGTAGCGGTCATCGGCGCCGGGGTGATCGGTGTCACCACAGCCTGGTACCTGCAGGAGGCTGGAGCCGAGGTCGTGCTGCTGGACGCCGCTGCGGCGCCGGCCAGCGGATCCAGTTTCGCCAATGGCGGCATGCTGCATGCCAGCCATGCCGAACCCTGGAACGCCCCGGGCGTGGGTCTCGACCTGCTGCGCTATCTCGGGCGCCGCGATTCGCCACTGCTGGTGCGCCCGCACGCCATACCGGGGCTGATCGGCTGGGGCCTGCGCTTTCTCGGCAACAGCCGCCGCGCGCGCTTCGAGGAACACACCCGGCTCAATGCGCGCCTGGCGGCCTTCTCCCTGAAGGAGATCGACCGCCTGCAGCGCGAGCTGGCAACGGAGGGGCTGGACTTCGACTTCCGCCGCAGCGGCATCCTCAAGCTATTCCAGGACCCCACCAGCCAGGCCCGCAATCGCACCGCCAGCGAGGACATGGCGGACGCCGGCGTGCGCTTCGAGGACTGGACCGTGGAACGCATCATCGCCGAAGAGCCGGCGCTGGCCCCCGTGCGCGATCAATTGTGCGGCGGACTCTACTTTCCCGACGATGCCATCGGCGATGCCGCCCGCTTTACCGCGGGCCTGCTGGCCATCGCCCGCCGCCGCGGACTGACCTATTGCCCGGGCGTGGCGGTGCGCCGCCTGCGCACCTTCCGCGGCCGCCTCGATGCGCTGGAGACCTCGGAAGGCCCGATCGCCGCGGATGCCTGTGTCGTTGCCAACGGCTACCACGCGCCCGATCTGCTGCGCCCAATCGGGATCCGGCTGCCCGTGGCACCGGTCAAGGGCTACTCGCTGACCCTGCCGATGGACGCCGGAACCCGGATTCACCTGCCGCTGATCGACGACGCCAACAAGGTCGTGATGACCCCGCTGGGCGATCGCCTGCGCCTGGCCGGCACCGCGGAGTTCGCGGGTCGCGACGGCAGCCTGAATCCGCAACGTGCCGCCAGCGTACTGGATCATTGCCGGCGCACCCTGGCCAGCCTGCCCGACCGAATGGATGCCGAGACCATGGCCCCGTGGACCGGCCTGCGCCCGATGAGCGCACGCGGCACCCCGATCCTCGGGGCGACCGCGGTACCGGGCCTTTACCTCAATACCGGGTCCGGCCACCTCGGCTGGACCTTCGCCTGCGGCGCGGCCGCGCTGGTGCGCGACAGCGTGCTGGGCGAACCCCCGGCGTTGCCGATGGACGGCCTGACACTCTGATTTCGAACGGTTTGGGGCGCGACACGCCCTGGTTGATGCGTTTCGCGGTGCTCAACGCATCCTACGGGGGCGATGTCCAGCCGCGCGGTGTCGTTGCGGAGCTTTGTAGGATGCGTTGAGCACCGCGAAACGCATCATGGAGTAGCCCCCGACCCCGCCCGCACTGGCTTCAGGACGCGGAAAACACCATGCGGATGCGCGCGCCGTGGAGCTCCGGGGCCTGCTCGATGAACAGCGTCCCGCCGTGGTCGGTCACCAGGGTGTGGATGATGCTGAGACCGAGCCCCTGACCCTCACCGCGGCCGTCATCCTGGCCGCCGCGGGTATCGGCGCGCTGGCCGCGCTCCAGCACCCGGGCACGATCGGCCGGCGGGATGCCGGGGCCGTCATCGTCGATGATCAGCATCACCTCGCCGGGCTGGCAGCGAGTGGTAATGCGCACCCGCGTGGTCGCATGGCGGATGGCATTGTCCAGGGTATTGCCGAGGAGCTCGAAGATCGCCCCGCTGTCCATGCGCAGGACGCAGCCCGCAGCCAGATCGGTCTCCAGCGCCACCCCTTCCTGGCCCGCGAGCCGTCCCAATGCCTGTCCGGTACGCTCGATGATCGGCCCCAGCGGCTCGGCAGCCTGGAACGGGGCCGGCCCAAGCCGCTGGGCCTGGTTGAGCTGATGCTGGACGATGCCCTGCAGCCGGTCGACCTGGCGCTGCATGTCGTCATTATCCGGTCGCGCGCTCTCGAGGTTCAGGCGCAGGGCGGAGATCGGCGTCTTCAGGCTGTGAGCCAGGTCCGCGAGGGCATTTTGCTGGCGCGCCAGGCGGGCGCGTTCGAACTCGACCAGGTCGTTGATGCTGCCGGTCAGGGCGCGGACCTCGGTGGGATAATCGCCGGCCAGATGCGCATGGTCGCCGTGGCGCAGGGCATCGAGGTCACGCCGGACCTGGCGCAGCGGGCGCAAGCCCCAGAACCACAACGCCAGCGAGAGGACCAGGATCATGGAGAGGGTCATGGTCATCAGCCCCTGCCAGAGGCTGGTGCGGTACTGCTCGACCTGTTCGCTGAAGGCCTCACGGTCCTCCAGCATCTGGAAGGTCAGGCCGACCTGACCGCCGTCCAGCTCCCACTGCACCGGCAGGCTGAAGCTGAAGTAGTCGTCTTCCGTCCAGCCGCGCAGGGAGACGCCGACCGCCGACGGCGAGCGCCACAGGGTCTGCCCCTCCTCGCCCAGGATGCGCGCGTAGAGCCCGCTGACTGGCAACTGCAAACGGCTCTCGGGGAGCATCTCGGGGACGCGCACATCGGCCGGGCCAACCACCTCGGCCAGCCCCATCAGCAGCAGGACTTGCGCCTCGAGGCGAGTTTCTACCGCATCCGCTGCATTGTCGCGGAAGGCGGCCTCCAGCACCCAAGCGGTCAGCAACGAGAAGATCAGCACGGTGATCGCCGTGACCCCCGCCAAGCGCAGGACCAGACTCCCACGCAGCTTGCGCAGGGCCGCTGTCATGCGGACCCGGCAGCCTCGCGGCAGGTCATCGAGGGCTGTCCGACTCGTTTTCCGGCACGGCGTCGGGTTCGCGGGCGAAGCGGTAGCCGCGTCCGCGCAGGGTCTCGATCAAGCCCAGGCTGCCGTCGGCATCCAGCTTGCGCCGCAGGCGCCCGATCAGGACCTCGATCACGTTGCTTTCGCGGTCCTCGTCGTGATCGTAGAGGTAGTCCGCCAGCGCATCCTTGCTGAGCACCCGGCCCGGCTGGCGGACCAATGTCATCAGCAGGCGGTATTCGAATGTGGTCAGGGTGACCGGCTCGCCATTCAACCAGACCTCGTCACCCGCGGTGTCGATCACCAGCGGCCCGAACGCCAGCCGCTCCTGGCCCGACTGCAGGCTGCGGCGTGCCAGGGCGCGCAACCGCGCCAGCAATTCCTCGATGTGGAACGGCTTGGCCAGGTAGTCGTCAGCCCCGGCCTCCAGGCCCTCGACCTTGTCCTGCCAGCGGTCGCGCGCGGTCAGGATCAGGATCGGCAGGCGCGGCTTGGACTCGCGCGCCTTGCGGATCACATCCAGCCCATCCATGCCCGGCAGGCCCAGATCCACCACCGCGATGTCGCAGTGGTACTCGGTCAGCAGGTAAAGCCCGGTCTCGCCGTCCGAGGCGGTATCCACGCGGCAGCCACTGCGGTCCAACTCGTCGCCAATCTGGTTGCGCAGCGCGACGTCGTCTTCAATCAGTACCACGCGCAGGTTCATTCCGGGAGCTCCACTTCGGTGCCTTCCTCGATCCGGAGGGTACGCACTTGTTGATCGTTGGTCAGGATACGGATGATGAACAGACGCGCCCCGAACTGGCTCACATCCTCGCGCGCGTGGAGCACCCGGCCGGGGTAGTGCGCCTCGATCTGGGCAACGGCCTCGTCGAGATCCCAGACGGCGGCCTCGGGGTCATCCGTATTGAACTGGCCTTGCGCCGGAAGCGCCACGAACAGCAGCGTCGCCAGCACCAGTGCGTGGCCCGCGCGGGGCCGCGTCAGGTCCCGCCCGCGGTATCCGGGCTGGAGATCCGGCGTGGGTCGCATATCGGTGCATTCTCCGGACGCGTGCGTGGGCAGATGTTGAAGATACAAGGGTATCGGCCTAGCCTGAACGATATCTGAAACCGACTGGAACCGTCATGCACGAGGCCACTGCCGAACAACCCGAAGTCCCACTGGAAGAACAGGCCGGCCCGCTGCCGTGGAAAGACCTGATGCCGCATTTCGCGCGCGGCGTGGTGATCCGCGTGGCGCCGGAGCTGGATCTGATCGAGGTCGCCCGCGCCATCCGCGACGATGCGACCCATCAGGTCAGCGAATGGCTGGCCAACGACCAGGTCGCGCGGGCCTCGGATGACGATGCCCGCCGCTGGGCCGCGAACGACCCGATCTTCACCGCGATCGTGGCCGCCCCCTGGGTCCTGGCCCAGGAACGGACGCCGGCCCACTAGATGGCCATCTCCCTCGGCATCACCGGCGAGACGATGGAGCGGTTAATCCAGGCCGCACGGGAATTCCATGCCAAAGAGGATGTGGTCTTCCCGGATACCGGAAGCGAGGGTAGCGACAACGACTGGGCGATGCAGATCCTGGCTGATCACGCCAGCGACCTGACCCTGCAGGAACTGGAGGGCACGCTGCGTGACCTGGGTCCGGACCAACAGGCGGAGCTGCAGGCCCTCAGCACCCTGGGGCGCGGGGATTACACGGCAGCAGACTGGGAGAGCGCCCTGCAAGAGGCGCAGGATGACTGGAGCCCGGACACCGTGAACTGGCTGCTGACCAATCCGCTGATCGCCGACGAATGGGCCGCGGGGCTGGAACAGATCGAGCGCGAGGTGTAACGCCCGTTCCCCGTGGCTATTCCAGCTCTTCGGGGTCAAAGCGCACCGCAATACCCCCGTCCATCACCCGCACCACCTGGGCCTTGACCCGCGGCGCCGCGCCGCCGTCCCCCAGCATGCCGAATACCTGCAGCATCAGTTCGTCGTCCGAGGCGAGCTTCATCAGGTGCCCCACGCAGGCATTTTCCGGGTCTTCCCACTCGAGGAAGGCCCCCCCGCCGGAGATATCGTTCGTGGTCAGGGTGACCGTATCCCCGCTCTCGCACTCGGCCACGACCTCGACCGTCATCGGGATCCTTGGATGACGACGTCGTTCTCCTGTCATGGCACTCCTCCTGGCGGCATATGCCTTTGCAATGCATCGAAAAGGCGTTTTTTCTGTGCTATACGAGGTTCATGATCGTTGGTTTTCGCGATCAGGCGCAACTACCGGGCTCGAACCCGGTGGCGCAATCACAACCCGGATCTCCACACCGGGCCAGAGGATGAAGGCAGTACTCCACAGCTGTCGGTCACAAAAAGCCACTTCTAACGGAGGAGTCCGTTTCAATGAAGAAATCGCATTTGTACCTGGTGGGGCTTGCCGCCTCTCTGGCGTTGGCAGGCACTGCTTCCCAGGCCTTCGCCGACGACGAAATCACCCGGGGCCAGCTCATGGCCGCCTCCTGCAAGGCCTGCCACAACGCGGCCGCTGAAGATGATGGTGTGCTGAAACTGAACCGCATTCCTGCTGACGTCATCGTGAGCCAGATGAAGGCATTCCGCGACGGTGACCGCGACGCGACGATCATGGATCGTCACGCCAAGGGCTACACCGACGAGGAAATCGAATCGATGGCCGGCTACTTCAGCCGCTTCTGATCAGGGGGAAACGAATCATGCATGACTTTAATCGACGTAATTTCCTGAAGGTCGCGGGCATCAGCAGCGCCGCGGCCCTCACCGGTATCGGCTGTGCCGCCAATGGCATGCGCGGGGCCGAAAAGGCCCACATTGTGGTCGTCGGCGGCGGCTCCGGCGGCGCGACCACCGCGAAATACATCAAGCAGTTCTCGCCCGACATGCGCGTAACGCTGATCGAGCCCAACGCCACCTACTACACCTGCTACGGCAGTAACTGGGTGATCGGCGGCTTCGCTGGCATGGACGACATCGCCCAGGGCTACGACACCCTGCGCGATGAATACGGCATCGAGATCATCGAGGACCGCGTCACCGCGGTGGACGCCGATGCGCGCAGCGTGCGCCTGAGCGGAGGCGACCGCGTGAGCTACGACAAGCTCGTGATGTCACCGGGCATCGACTTCCGCTACGACGACATGCCGGGCATCTCCGAGTCCGATGCCGAGCGCATCCCGCATGCCTGGAAGGCCGGTTCGCAGACCGAACTGCTGCGCTCCCAGCTGCAGGACATGCCGAACGGCGGCGTATTCGTCATGGTCGCCCCGCCCAACCCGTTCCGCTGCCCGCCGGGGCCGTACGAACGGGTATCGCTGGTCGCGAACTACTTCAAGCAGGAGAAGCCACGTTCCAAGATCATCATCCTCGACCCGAAGGATGGCTTCTCCAAGCAGGGCCTGTTCGAGGAAGGCTGGGCCGAGCATTATGGCGACATGATCGAGTGGCGGGCCGGCTCATCGGGCGGACGCGCCGAGGAGATCGACGTCTCCAACATGACCGTACTGGCCGACAGCGGCTTCGAACGCGTCCGCGCCGACGTGCTGAACTTCATCCCGGCCCAGCACGCCGGTCAGATCGCCCATGACGTCGGACTGACCGACGACGCCGGTTGGGTGCCGGTCGACCAGCTGACCTTCAAGTCGGAGATGGACGACAACATCTACGTCCTGGGGGATGCCAGCGTGGCGGGCGCCATGCCGAAGTCCGGCCACTCGGCCAACAACCAGGGCAAGATCGTGGCGGCCGCCATCGTCCGCGAACTGGCGGGGCAGGAGCCCATCAACCCCTCGTCCGCCAACACCTGCTACAGCCTGGTGACCCCCGATTACGCGGTCAGCGTAGCCGCGGTCTACCAGTACCAGGACGGTGCGATGGCGGGGGTATCCGGTGCCGGTGGGGTCAGCCCGTCGGGTGCCAGCACCAGCTTCCGTCGCCGCGAGGCGGAATACACCCGCGCCTGGTACAACGGCATCACCCACGACATCTGGGGCTAAACCCCGGAGTTCCACTATGGAACACACTCAAACGGCGCCTCCGGGCGCCGTTTTTTGTTGGCCACCACGAACACGAAGAAGGGCGATTTGCACCACAGAGGTCAGCAATGAAACCGGAGATGACATACAGGAAGGGTAGGATGCGGATGAGCGCAGCGAATCGCATCGGCTCTGCGGAACGGCCGGCCCCTGATGCGTTTCGCATGGCTCAACGCATCCTACCCGCTGCCCTTCTCCGTGACCTCTGTGCCCTCTGTGGTTCAACCGATCTTGACCCTGCCCTTCTTCGTGCCTTCATCCGCTTCGTGATGAATGCACCCGGGTCAGGCGTTGAGGTCGGGGATCAGGCGGCTGCGCAGGCGCTGGATAGAGTCCTTCAACTGCAGCTTGCGCTTCTTCAGGCGCTGAATGGCGAAGATGTCCGGTGCGGCCTGCTCGTGCATCACGCCGATCGCGGAATCCAGAGCCCGGTGCTCGGCCTCCAGCTCGGCCAGGCGTGCGCGAATCTGACTCTCGGTTTCCAAGCCGTCCCCCAGTGGTCCCGTGAAGTGGTGGCCGCATACCGGGAGACACCCCGCGTGGCCATTCGGATCATCAAACCCGTATGATCGCAGACCGTCCCCGGTGGGACCATAGCGAATACCCTTCATCCGGAGCCCCCCCCCGATGGCGATCCACAACACGCCGCTGACCATTCAGACCCCGCGCGGCGTCCGCCTCGGCGGCGTGATCGTCGCGCCCGAGGCGGATGCCCTCCGCGGCCAGGCCTGCATTGCCCACTGTTTCGCCTGCTCCAAGGACTTCCCCGCCACGGTGCGCCTGGCGCGCGCCCTGGCCGCGGAAGGCATCGCCACCCTGCGCTTCGACTTCATGGGGCTGGGCGACTCCGAAGGGGAGTTTCGCGACAGCACGCTTGCGACCTACTGCGAGGATCTGCACTCCGCCATCGAGGCGCTGGAGACCTACACGGGGCGGCATACCAACCTGCTGATCGGCCATAGCTTCGGCGGCGCCATGGCGATCTATGTGGGGGCGCAGCGCGAGTCACTGGACGGCATCGTGACCATCGCCGCCCCCAGCCGCCCCGGCCATGTCGCCCACCTGTTCGGCGATACCGCGGAGGAGATTCGGCGCGAGGGTTCGGCCCGCATCAGCATCGGCGGGCGCCCGGTGGAAATCGGCCACGCCTTTATCGAGTCGATCGAGGAGCCGACCCTGGATGCCGCACTGGAGACCCTGGAGCAGCCACTCCTGCTGCTGCATGCACCGGGCGACACCGTGGTCAGCGTCGACCACGCCCGCAAGATTTTCCAGCAGGCCCACCACCCGAAGAGCTTCGTCGCCCTGCACCAGACCGACCACCTGCTCTCGCGCCCGGAACACACCCGCTATGTCGCCGGCCTGATCCGCGCCTGGTCGGCGAACCTGCTGGACTAGCGCCAGGGCCCGCCCCGGGGGCTTGATACTCGCAGGAGCGTGCTTGCACGCGAAGCCCCTGCCCACTTCCGACTTTGGCAGGGGCTTCGCGTGCAAGCACGCTCCTGCATATCCGGGGACCTACCAGTAGTTCTCGGTCGTGATCTGCCCCGGCTTGCGTCGGCGGTTCTTCTCCAGGCCGCGCTCGCGCAGGATCGCGGCGGTATCCTTCACCATGTCCGGGTTGCCGCACAGCATGACCTGGGAGTGCTCCGGCGTGATCTTCAGGCCCGCGTGATGCTCCAGGCGGCCCTCGGCAATCGCGGCCGGTACCCGGCCCTCGAGCCCACCCGGACACGGTTCCCGGCTGACAAACGGGATGTACTTGAACCGTTTCGAATCACGTTCCTGGAACTGCCGGATCGTGTCCTGATAGGTCAGTTCTTCGGCCTTGCGCGCCGCGTGGATCAGGCGGATGTTCTCGAAGCGTTCCCAGGGGGTATCGGTCTTCAGCATGGACAGGAACGGCCCCAGCGCAGTGCCCGTGGAGAGCAGCCACAGGTCGCGGCTGTCCGGTAGCTCATCCAGGGTGAAAAAGCCGGTCGCGCGCGGCATCAGCTCCACCGTGTCGCCCGGCTCCAACTGCACCAGACGATTGGACAGCGGTCCATCCGGAACGGTGATCAGATAGAAGTCCAGCGGCGTTTCGCCCGGCGCATTCACATAGGAATACGGCCGCGCCACCGGCTCGCCGTCGATCTCCAGACGCAGGCGGTTGAACTGCCCGGCCTTGAACAGCTCAACCTCGGCATCCACCCGCAGCGAGAACAGTCGATCCGTCCACTGCTTGCGCTCCTGTACGACACCGGTCACCCAGCCCATATTCCTTACTCCATTGCTCGGGTATTATCTCGAAGAGTGCTGGCGGGGCCGGAAGGTTTCAAGCACCCCCGGCCAACGCCGTATAATTGTCGCAAATCCGAACACTGGAGCAGTCATGGCCCGCACCCCCTCGCAGATGATCGAACTCGGCACCGAGGCACCCCGCTTTTCCCTTCCGGACGTCGTCTCCGGCGAGACCATCAGCCTCGACAGCTTCCCCGACGCGAAAGGCTACATGATCGCCTTTATCTGCAATCACTGCCCGTTCGTGCAGCTCATCCGTCACGAATTCGCCCGCTACGGCCGCGAGTATTCGAACAAGGGCATCGCGGTCATCGCGATCAACTCCAACGACATCCAGGCCGTGCCGGACGACGCCCCGGACAAGATGAAAGACGACGCCCGCCGCTTCGGCTACAACTTCCCCTACTGCCTGGACGAGGACCAGTCCGTCGCCAAGGCCTATCACGCCGCCTGCACGCCGGACTTCTACCTGTTCGACGCCGAACGCAAGCTCTACTATCGCGGCCAGTTCGACGAGACCCGCCCGGGATCCGACGTCCCGGTGACCGGACGTGACCTGCGCGCCGCCAGCGACGCACTCCTGGCCGGCAAGCCGGCACCCGAGCCCCAGCACCCGAGCCTCGGCTGCAACATCAAGTGGCGCCCGGGAAACGAGCCCGACTACTTCGGCTGAACCGGGCACTCCTGTTCAAACAAGGCTTTGTGGGAATCGCCCTGTGGGAGCGAGTCTGCCCGCGAATGCCCCTGCCCGCGCCCAATCCTGGCCGCGGCATTCGCCCGCGGGCCATCCCCAACAAGCCCCTCGCCGCGCCGTATACTGACCCCATCTATTTTCCGGGGAGCGCCGCATGCCGCCCAATAACGTAATCGACGGCCCGCGAGTCTCAACATGGCGCTGCCCCTCCTGCCAGGAGTCGGTCCCGCGCCTGCTTCCGAACGGCAAGACCAACCGCATCCCGGTCGCCCCGGAACGCATGGCGCTGCCAGACGGAACGGTGCGTCAAGCCTGTGCGCGCGTGCAGGGCCTGCGTGCACCGGAAATCTGCTATGCCTGTGACCAGGCCTATCAGGAGCTGTTGGGCACGCTGGTGCGCCCCCCCGCCGAGCTGGGCGATGCCCGCAGCGACCCCGGGCTGAACGACACCGGCCTCATCGGCGCCCTGCTGCCCATCGCCGACCAGGGTACGCAGATCCTCATCTTCAACGTGATCAACGAGGAACTGCGCTGCACCGAGATCGAGCGCCTGATCACCTTCAACCCCGACCGCCTCACCTACCCCGGCTCGCGCGGCGCCATCGCCCCACGCATCTGGGCGCTCTACGAAGACCACCTGGCCCAGCTCCACGCCCGCGCACCCGTCCCCTACCACCCGGAGTAGAAGCACCTCAGCCCCCGGTGGAGCCCCCCACGACGGATTGATGAGCACGTCATCACGAGGCGCGCCGCGCCGTGGCGACCTCCGCGGACAGCCCGAACGCCACCCCCCACCCGCGAGGCGAGCATCGGGGTTTCGGATGGATATTGCCACGCCCCCTCGCGGGCCTCGCAATGACGGAGGATATCGTCATCCCGGCCGAAGCGAAGCGTAGAGCCGGGATCTCGCCGGAATGGGGACAGGGTCAGGAGATCCCGGATAACCGCTACCCGGTTTCCGGGATGACGAACGTGGAGAGGATGCGTCAGGCGTCGTCTTCGGCGTCCACGCGCGCGAGCATGCGCATCCCCCCAACCATGCAACGCAGCGCCTCCAGGGTCTGCAGGTCGAACGCCGCCCCGGTCTCGCCCGGCAGCGTCCAGTACTTCGGACGGCAGGTGGCCGGGCGTTCGGCGGGCATCGCGCGGGCGGCCGCCGCGTCGACCGCCACGAGCAGATCGGCCCACGCCAGATCCTCTGCCGTGACCCCGCCCATGATCCGCGCCGGGCGCACCTCGATCCAGTCCTCGAACTCCGCCGCTGCGCCCAGCTCCGCCACGCGCGCGGCCCGCCCGTCGGCCCGCTCGGCCGCCACCAGCAGGCGCGCCCGCCGCTTAAACATCTCCGATACCCCGCAAGCCCATTTGTCCAGCCACCGAGGTCAACGCCAAGCTATATTCAGAGACACGAATTACCCACCCCATATGGAGAACGGACACCATGGCCCACCTCGACTGGTCGCATTATCCGGTGAATGAACTGAAGCTCGTCTACAGCACGCTGCACGCGCAACTGACGCTGGAGCCCGAGCTGATGGATTCCGAACTGATGGCCGACCTGCAGACCCACCTGCAGCAGGCGGCCAAGGCTGCCGGCGTGGACGCATCCACCCACTCGCAATGGGCCGCGTGGCTTAACGACCGATAGAACCCTATGGAACACATGTCCCACGCAGCTAGCGGCGGACGTCGAAGCCCGACAGGCGGCCAAAAAACCCTAGCCCCTACAATTCCTGGCGCATTTTCTCGAGACCGCTGACCAAATCTGGAAGGTGCTCGTCCACCAAATTCCAGATCGTGTCGCTGTCGATACCCAGATAGGCGTGGATCAACCGATTGCGGGTAGCAACGATCATGCGCCAGGGAATATCCGGATGTGCCTCCCGGACCTCGGGGGGCACATGACTGGCAGCCTCGCCGATCAGCTCGAGGTTACGGAGTACGGCGTCGAAGACGAGCTCATTCTGCATGAACATGTCGCGATCAAGACCATCCGTATAGGCCATCGCCTTGCGAGCGAACCGAACCATGTCGTCCAGATAAAAACGCCACTCGCGCCCGGCCATGGACTCAGACACGGATCGCCTCGCGCTCGACGAACGGACGAAGCTCGGCGCGCAGAGCTTTTTCCGAGACCAGGTCCACCGGATACCCCAGCAGATCCTCGAGGTAAAACTGGACACCGAAATACTGTTTTGCGGAGGCCGGGCCGTCGTAACCCACCAGGATATCGACGTCACTCTGCTCTCCGGCCTCGTCGCGGGCCAGCGAGCCAAACAGCGCCAGGCCGCACACGCCGAATTCGCGTTCGAGATACGCACGGTGATCTCTGAGCGCCTTCAAGACGGCGGCACGGTCCAGCCTGCGAGACATTTGGCCCATTACATCGTCCTGTTAATGCCCGTCGGTCACCCCGGCAAAGTGCTCAGGCGTCGCCTTCGGTGGCCTTGCGGTGTTCGGCGGCGAAGTCGAGCATGCGCTGGGTGGCGACCAGGGCCTTCTGGCGCGCGGTCTCGTCGACGAAGATCTCGTTCTTCGCCGGCTCGTTGGTGTCTTCCAGCGTCTCGGCCAGCGAGACCAGGTCGTTCATCGCCATCCACGGGCAGTGCGCGCAACTGGTGCAGGTGGCGCTGTGGCCACCAGTGGGCGCCTCGATCAGCTTCTTGTCCGGCGCGGCCTGCTGCATCTTGTAGAAGATGCCCTTGTCCGTCGCGACGATGAATTCCTGTTCCGGGCGGTCCTTCACGGCCGCGATCAGCTGGCTGGTGGAGCCCACCACATCCGCCTGGTGGATCACCTCACGCGGGGATTCCGGGTGGACCAGCACGGCGGCGCCGGGATGGCGCCCGCGCAGATCTTCCAGCGCCCAGGAGCGGAACTCGTCGTGCACCACGCAGGAGCCGTCCCAAAGCACCATGTCGGCGCCGGTGGTACGGCGGATGTAATCGCCCAGGTGCTTGTCCGGGGCCCAGAGAACCTTCTTGCCCTGGTCGCGCAGGTGCTCGACCAACGGCACGGCGATGCTGGAGGTGACGACGTAATCGGCCTGCGCCTTCACGTCCACCGAGGTATTCGAATACACGACGACCGTGTGATCCGGATACTGCGCGCGGAACTTCGCGAACTCGTCCGCCGGACAGCCCAGGTCCAGAGAGCACTCCGCCTCCAGCGTCGGCATCAGCACGCGCTTTTCCGGGCTCAGGATCTTGGCGGTCTCGCCCATGAAGCGCACGCCGGCCACCACCAGCGTCTCCGCGGGGTGCTCCTTGCCGAAGCGCGCCATCTCCAGGGAGTCGGACACACAGCCGCCGGTCTCGTCCGCCAGGCGCTGCAGGGATTCGTCCACGTAGTAATGCGCAACCAGCACCGCGTTGCGCTCGATCAGCAAGCGCTTGATGCGGCGCACCAGCTCGTCGCGCTGGGTGTCGGTCAACGCGTGCAGCGAGGCCGTCACATGGTCCGTGCGCGGCACGTGGAAGATCGGTTTTTCGGCCACCGGTGCGTTCATCTGCCCTCTCACCCCAGGATCCGGGGAAGATCATCGTCTTCTAATAGTACGACAGGGCCCAGGCCGCTGTCGTTCCTGCACATTGTGGGGTCGTATCCGCGCATCCCAACCGGCCCGCCTATAATGTTGCGGCCATGACCGAGCTGAAGCAGCAATACAAGGCGATGACGTTCGAGGAACGCATGGACCTGGCCCTGTCCGCGGACCTCGAGGACCAGTGGCGCCCTCTACTGGTACGCGACCAGCACGCCCAGGTGAAGGCGTATTTCTCGCGGCGCATGGACCTGACGCCGGAAGAGGTCGTCCTCCTACTGGCCGACCCGAACCAGACCGTGCGCCTCAACTGCGCCAAGCGCCCGGACCTGACCCCGGACCAGGTGGAGGCCTGCGTAAATGACCGCGACCCCAACCTGCGCTACTTCGTCGCGCGCAATCCGCTGTTGACCGAGGCACAGAGGGAACGCCTGATGAAAGACGAGGACGAACTGGTACGCATCGCCGTGCGCAAGGGCCCGAAGACCCGCGGCACCCGCGCACGCCCTGGACAAGCCGAGATGATCCGTTGACCGAGACGCCGCCTGACCAGCCGAAACGCCCCAAGCCCTCGCGGCGCCGCCGCGCGCTCAGCTGGGGCATCCAGATCGGGCTCGCGCTGGTGATCTTCCTGGCGGTGCGCGCCTGGATGGCGCGCGACATGGTCGAGGGCCCGGCGCCTCAATTCGAGGCCCATCTTCTGGATGGAACGCCCGTTTCGCTCGCGGACTACGCGGACGAACCCATGCTGCTGCACTTCTGGGCCACCTGGTGCCCGATCTGCCGCCTGGAGGAAGGCGAGATCGTGCGCCTGTCGCAAGGCCACCCGGTGCTGACAGTCGCCATGCAGTCCGGCGTCAAGGAAGAGGTGCTCGACCACCTGAACGAACGCGAGCGCGAACTGGCCGTGATCAACGACCCGGAGGGCGCCCTCGCCGCGCGCTACAACGTACGCGGCGTCCCGGCCAGCTTCATCATCAACCCCGACGGCGAAATCGTCTTCCGCAAGCAGGGCTACGCCCCGCCGCTCGAACTCCGCCTGCGCCTCTGGCTCGCCCGCTGGCTGTAGCGCCTTCCTGAACACGGTGCAGCTCGCTTCGCTCAGTGCACCCTACGCACCGTAGTCCAACCGTAGGATGCTGTTGAGCGCAGCGAAACGCATCGCCCTCGGACGAAGCGACTAATCGTCCAGCTCGCGCAGGACGCGGAAGCCCAGGTTGGTATCCATCTCGTCGATGTTGCGGCGGCGCCGGGCAGCGCTGCGCGTGTTCACGGCAGGGTCGAACCAGGAGCCGCCCTTGGTCACCACCCATTCGTTTTCCGGGTCTCGGCGATAGACGCCGTCACGCGGCAGCGACCGGTGTCCGTCGTGCCAAGGGGTGGAGGTGAATTCCTGCACGTTACCGTGCATGTCGTACAGCCCCCAGAGGTTCGGCTGGAAGCTGCCCACATCCAGCGGGCGCGACAACGGGAAACACGCCGGGATATACCACCTGCGCCGCTGGCGCCGCTCCTCGTACGGAAACAGCGAATTGAAGTGCACGTCGCGGCACCCCACCACCTCGCCAAAGGCGAACGGCGTGCGCGTGCCCGCCCGACAGGCGTATTCCCACTCCGCCTCGGTCGGCAGACGATAGCGCTTGCCCGTCTCCTCGCTCAGCCAGTCGAGATACTGCTGGATGCTGTCCGGCTTGATGTTGAAGATCGGCATGCGCGGGGTGCTGGGCCACACCAGCCACTCCCAGGGTTCCCAGCCGGTAGCGGCCTGGAAGGCCCCCCACTCCTCGCGGGTGACTTGATAGCGCCCCAGCGCAAAGGGTCGCTCCAGCGCCACGTAGCGCCGCGGGGCCTCGTGCGGCTGATGGCCATACTCCGAGGCATCCGAACCCATCTCGAACTCCCCGGCCGGGATCACCTGCAGCTCCGGCGTCGGCACGCCGGAGCGCGCCTCATCGCGAAAGCCGACCGATCCGCCCACCTTGCGCGCCGCCTGCTGCTGCAGATCCAGCAGATCCGCCTGATCCATCCGCTGCACGTCCTTCACCATCACCATGGGCCTGCTTACCTCCTGATCCCTCTAGGCTCCGCGAACACCAAAAAAAACCCGTCATGGCCAGCGAAGCGAAGCCATCTGCCACCTGTACCCGGGCACCTCGTCGCCCCATCGTCAGCCGGCGGCCTGAACCACTCGCCACCGACGTCGCCACCCAGTAGGCAAGTACCAACGCCCGAGGTTCGCCCAGGACGTAGCGTCGCTTGCACACGCGGTGTCACCATTTTACGCTCCGAATCTTGTTTGGACTCAGGGAGGAGTCGAACATGCCACACACGCGTGGATTCACGCTGGTGGAACTGTTGGTCACCCTGCTGGTGGCGTCGATCCTGCTCGGCATCGGCGCGCCCGCCTTCGGTCACCTGATCGAACAAACCCGCCTCACCACCACGACCAACCAGTTCCTCACTACCCTGCACATGACCCGCAGCGAGGCCATCCGCCGCGGCGCCCTGGTCACGCTGTGCACCTCCACCGACGGTGCCACCTGCACCGGCACAAGCTGGGATGCCGGCTGGATTCTCTTCGCCAATCCGGACCGCTCCAACCAGCCATCCGACCCTGACAGCGTCTTGCGCGTGGGCGACGCCTGGACCAATTTGAACATCGCGGTCACGGGCAATCAGCCCGTTAGTCAGCACATCTCCTACAACGCCCTCGGCCAGAGCGAACGCCTCTCCGGCGCCCTACTCATGGGCACCGTCACCATCTGCGCCACCGGCGACGAAGGCCGCGCCATCGTCATCAGCAGCGCCGGTCGGCCCAGGGTCGAAACGACCGGCTGCACCTAAGCCCCTCCACCGGGGCCCACCGGTCCAGAGGCACCCCCAACACCGCCACAAAAACCGCTCGTCAGCGCGTTTCGACCACTTAGACGGCCAAACCTTGTAGTGCAGCCACCGCATGATTATCACTAGAGTTACGGAACACCCGACCGGCTGACGCCCAATGACCCGATCTCACGGATTCACCCTCATCGAGCTGATGATCACCATCGCGGTGGCCGCTATCCTGATGGCAATAGCGGTTCCAAACTTCATGAACCTTCGCATCAGCAACGGCCTGACCACGCAGGCAAACGAGTTGATCACCGCAGTGAACATCGCGCGCTCGGAGGCGATCAAACGCAACCGCAGCGTTCGTTTTTGCCGCACCACCAGCTCCACTGCCACCCAATGCGCAGGCGCAGGCAGCTCGGGGGGCTGGACCAACTGGGCCGTGTTTACCAGTACCACCGCTGGTGGGACCGAGGTTATCCGCCGAGGAACAGTCGGCGATTTCGGCGGGCGTTTTACGACAACCTCCGATCTGGCTTCCGACGAGGTCCTGATTCGTGGAGACGGCCTGACCTACGACGGCGACGACCTCATTCAGGACCGATACATCCAGGTGCAATCCAACACGGGCCCGTCGGAAAACACCCGCTGCATCAACCTTGGTGCCGGCAGCCGCATCTCAATCGCCCGCCAGTCGGGGGACTGTTCATGAATTCGACCTCAAACCTCAGTCATACGCAGACACCCGCACAGATGCGAGGCGTCGGGCTCATTGAAGTCCTGATTGCGGTGCTCGTGCTATCGATTGGCCTACTGGGTTTGGCCGCCCTGCAAACACGTGCCCTCGCCAACAACGAGACAGCCTTCCAACGCAGCGTCGCAGTCATGGAGAGCTACTCCATCGCCGACGCGCTGCGAGCCAACCCGGCGGGCCAGCCCATCTCCGCATTCGAAATCGGCATAGACGATGAAGCGCCCACGGGCACGAGCTTCGCCGCCACAGCCGTGAGTTCCTGGCGTCAGAACCTCGAAGCCCTTCTGGGTGAAGAGGCAACCGGCTCGATCAATTGCCAGAACGAACGCTGCACGATCACTACCCGCTGGAACCAGGAACGCGCCACACAGACCGCGGATGACGACGAATTGCAGACGCTGACGCTCGAGGTCCGCATATGAAAAAGCATACCTGTGAAAAACCCATACCGATCCGGGTAGTCCAAGGCTTCACCCTGGTGGAACTCATGATCGCGATGGTCCTGGGCCTGCTCGTGGTCGGCGCCACCATCGGCGTCTTCCTCTCCAACCAGCAGACCTACCGCATCAACGAAGGCCTTTCCCAGATCCAGGAAAGCGCCCGAACCTCATTTGAGATTCTGGGCCGCGAAATCCGTCAGGCGGCTGGCAATGCGTGTGGCGACAGCAACAGGGTTGCGAACGTCCTGAACAATGCAGGCACCGACGAGTGGGCTACGTGGGCGGGTATCCGCGCATACGAAGGCGCCGAGGCGACAGGCATGGCCCCGTTCGGCACCGATCCCGGCGACCGCGTGCAAGGCACACACGCAGTGCACATTCAGGGAACGGACGGCCTCGGCGTAGGTCTGGCCCAGCGCCAATCGGCTGCACAGTCGGCCAACCTGTTTCTGAACCTCCCAACCGACGAGTTCGAGGCCGGGGACATCCTGATGGTATGCGATCCGAATCAGGCGACGATCTTCCAGGTAACCAACTATCAGCAGAACAACACTACCGTCGTTGCCAACTCGGGCGCGGGGAACCCAGGAAACTGCTCTACTGGACAGGGCTACCCGACTGTATGCCAGAACCCCGGGACCCCCTACGTCTACGACACAAACGCTACCGTCGCCTACTTCAAGTCCGTCACCTGGTACATCGGTCATAACGGACGCGACGACGAAGGCGGGTTTTCACTTTACCGAGCGCGCGTGAACCAGGGAAATGTTGTCCGCGAGGAGGTTGTAGCGGGCGTTAGCGACATGACCATCCGGGCACACCGTACCGGCATGGATGGCTGGGACGCCCCGAGTGCCCTGAATACCACGGCGTGGGAACAGGTTGACGCACTTGAACTGACCCTGAGCTTCCTGAGCGCAGCCGACCGGATCACCACCAATCCCAATCAGGACGCTGGTCGCCTGTCGCGGGACCTGACCCATGTAATCGCTCTCAGGAATCGCCTGCCATGAATACTCGCAACCGCGTTAACCAAGCCGGATGGACCGCGAGTCAGCGCCGCCAGCATGGCGTAGCGCTCGTGGTCACCCTGGTCCTGCTGGTCATCATCACCCTGGTGGGTGTCGCCGGCATGCAGGGCGTCACTCTGCAGGAACGAATGAGCGGCAACCAGTACGACCGTAGCCTGGCCTTCCAGGCCGCCGAAGCTGCGCTCCGTGCTGGCGAGGATGCAATCCGGAGTGACCCGGATCTGCAGTCCCTAACCCACGAAGACTGCCGCCCCGGTGAGCTTTGCGACGTGGTACCGATGGGGACCGCCGGGATATGGCAAAACGTCGGGGGCAATTTCACCGTCAATGCCGCGCTGACCGAGACCACTGCCCAGTACTACGTTCAGTTTCTTGGAGTGGGCTCCGGCGAAAGCGACCTGGGGCAGGACCGCAGCGCAGGCGCTCAGCAGTATGGCGCGACCGATGGCACCGCCATCGCCAACTTCTTCCGCGTCACCGCCCGCAACCGCGCACCCAATGTGGACGAAGACCGCTCCTATGTGGTCTTACAGAGCACCATCAAGGTCGCAAACTAAACCTCGGGCCCTAGCCGCCACGGAGTCCTCACCATGAAGCCACTCAAATCCTCAACCGCGAACTTCAAGGCCGTACTCGCAGCGGTCGTGGGGATATCGATATTTGCATGGGGGGCGACAGCACAGGCCAGTGTCGATGTTGCGCAGCGCCCACTGATCGTCGCGGCCCCGATTGCGCCCAACATCCTTTTCATTCTCGACGACTCGTCGTCCATGACATGGTCGTACATGCCCGACGGGCTTGGAGCTTCACGAGATAACGAGGTACACCGAGACCCTCGTAAAAACACGATCTATTACAACCCGGACATTACATACCACCCGCCCACAGATATGGACGGGAATGAACTCCCTTCTAATTACCTTCCTAGTTATAACGCTGCCTGGGAGGATGGGATTGAAGTCTGGCGCGCTTGGCTCAATGGCGAGGAACCGCCATCCGAAACGACGGACCTCGACAAGGTGCCTTATTGCGACACGTGGGGGCGAATCAACTGCAGTAGTCCTTCTGGGGAAGGCCCCATCTACTTCTTCGAAAACGGTGAACAAGTTTATCCTGTCGACCAAGGGGATGAAGCGGCACAGAACGTAGCGAATTGGTACAGCTTTTACCGCACCCGGCTAATGGCTGCCCAAACCTCCATGATCCGAGCGTTCATGGATTTTGGCGACGATATCCGATTGGGCTGGGGAACTATTAACGCCCCCGACGTAGTCGAGCAGGGCGTCGCATCTTTCGACTCGAACCACAAGGCAGCGTTCTATCAATGGATACCAACCATCGAAAACGACCCCAGCCTAAGCGACATCCGATGGACCCCACTTCGGAACGCGCTATACCAAGCAGGGTTATATTATGAAAATGACGGCTGGGACGATAAGGTATCGTGCCGACAGTCCTACACCATCCTGAATACTGACGGATTCTGGAACCGCAGCTTCTCGGAGGTCGGGAACGTGGATGGTCAGAGCGGTGACGAGATTACTGGCCCATCCGGACGCTCGTTCCAGTACGAACCCGGCCCCCCCTTCGAAGCCGATGACGCCGACACGCTGGCCGATATCGCCATGCACTTCTGGAAACGCGACTTGAAGCCGGACCTGACCAACAACGTCCCAACCAATCGGGAAAATCCGGCATTCTGGCAGCACATGGTCACCATTGGCCTCGGCCTGGGGGTGGAACCGGCAGGATTGCCGACCGGTTGGGACGTTGATCGCATCTTCGCGTCCATCCTAGATGACAATGACGACTTTTCCCAGACGACCGGCTGGCCCAGTCCAGCATCTGGGACAGCAACGACGATCACCGACTTGGCCCACGCGGCTGTGAACAGTCGGGGCCAGTTCTATGCCACCCAAAGCCCGGAAGAGTTCGCGGACGGCATCCGCGAAGCCGTTCGCAGAGCAACCGAACGGGTTGGCGCGAGCTCGTCGGTTGCCGCGAACTCTACCGAACTGGAGACGGACTCGCGCATCTATCAGGCCCAGTACGTCAGCGGAACGTGGGCAGGGGATCTGCGCGCATTTGATCTGGACCCGGATACCGGAGTCGCATCGGACAACCCCGTGTGGTCGGCTTCCGAAGAACTCCCCCTCCCGAATGATCGAGGGATTTACTCTACCCGGGTCCAAGGGAATTCCCTGCTGCTGGAGCCTTTTGAGTGGCCGGAATTCAGCGAGGTTGGCTCCGAAGCGGTTCTCGACTACATCCGGGGCGACCAGTCGTTAGAGCAGCAAAACGGCGTCGGCGATTTCCGGGACCGAGAATCGGTTCTCGGATCTCTTATCAACTCTCAACCCGTCTTCGTTGGTGCACCGTCGCTAACACGCTTTCTTGGCGCAGGCTTCTCCGGCGCGGATGACTATCAGGAATTCGCGGAAGACAACATCGGCCGCACACCGGTAGTCTACATTGGGGGCAATGACGGCATGCTTCACGGATTCAATGCCGACACGGGTGAAGAGCTTTTTGCGTTTATTCCGCGCTTCCTCGTGAACGACCTGGCCGCTCTGGCTGACCCCACCTACGAACACCAGTACTTCGTCGACGGCGAGCTCACTGTGGCGGACGTCTACCTTCCCGGAGGGCAGGGGGGCTGGAAAACGATTCTCGTCGGGACCCTGGGCCGCGGTGGCCCAGGAGCTTTCGCGCTCGACGTAACCGATCCCAACGATATCGAAATCCTGTGGGAACTCGACGGCGATGCCTTTGGCGACGAGTTGGGGCAAAACCTCGGCAAGCCGATCATCGCGCAAGTAGCCGATGGTGATTGGCGCGTACTAATGGGCAACGGAGCAAACGCTTCCGACGGCGGCGCCCGACTGATCTCGGTCGGCATCGAGGATGGCGACATCACCACCATCCTGGCGGAAACAGGTGACTCCAACGCACTTGCCGGCATCGCGGCATGGGATGCCGAGGGCGACGGCTTCACCGACACCGTCTACGCCGGCGACATGGAAGGCAATGTCTGGCGCTTTGATCTGGACAACAACAGCCGGGAACTGCTGTTCGTTGCCCGTGATGCCAGTGGCAATCGCCAGCCCATTACCGCCGCCCCGCTGGTCGGGATTGACCCGCAAACCGGCCGCACCTGGGTGTTCGTGGGGACTGGCCGCTACCTGGGCGAAACCGATCTTGACGACACCAGCGTGCAGACCTGGTATGGCCTAATCGACGACGGCTCCACAATCGACGACCGCGATGATCTGGTGGAACGCCAGATCGAAGCACAAACCACAGTCAGCGGACGCGAAGTGAGGACTATTGAGGAAGGTTCGGCCTCGGACTTTGAAGACGCTTCCACTGGAGAACAGCGTCGCGGCTGGTACATCGACCTGGTCGCCAACAGCAATCCCGAAGGCGAACGCATGGTGACCCCCAATCAGTTCCGAGGAAACGTGCTGGTCGGGCAAACGCGCATCCCCGACGGGAGTGACCCCTGCGAACCAACGGGCCGCGGTTTCATCTACGCGATCAACCCGTTTACGGGCGCACGTCTCCCGTTCACATTCTTCGATGTGGATGGCGACGGCGACTTCACCGACGCCGACATGATGGACGTCAACGGCGAGCTGGTACCTGTATCCGCCATCGGCACGGTGAGCAGCCCGAACCAGCCAACGTTCGTTGGTGATTCCATGCAGATCAGCACCGAGGACGGCCAGATCGAATCGGTGCGCACGCAGACCTTGGGGACCGACACCGGCCGCATGTCCTGGCGCGAGATCATCATGCAATAGTCGCCCGGGTTGGGTGAGGCGCTTTGCCTCACCCGCAGCTGGCTGGCTTCACGAGTAAAACAGGATGACACCATGAACCAACACATGCGAAAGGCGAGTCGCACACCCGGTCAGCACGAGGGTTTCACCCTTATCGAGGTCATGATCGTGGTCGCAATCATCGCGATCCTGGCCGCCATCGCCTGGCCCGCCTACCAGAACCACGTAACAACCTCGAACCGGGCCGCCGCCACGGCCTGCCTGACCGAGCACGCCCAGTTCATGGAGCGCTACCACACAAGCAATCTCACCTACGAGAACGCCGATCCAACCCTGGGGTGCGCCTCCGAAGGGAGAATGGAGGAGCTGTACGAATTCAACCTGGACAACGTAACGCGCAGCAGCTTTGGCCTGGAAGCCGAGCCGCGAGGCGTCCAGAAAACACGGGATACCCGCTGCGGCACGTTGTCCCTGGATCACACCGGGGAGCGCGGAGTCAATGGAACCGGCGACGTCGCCAGCTGTTGGTAACACACGGCTTCGTCTTCAACCCGTGCTTGTTGCGTAACCACCACCTCCGGGGCGCACTATGCCCCCTCCCGGGATAATCGCTTAGCGGTTTCCGGGAGGGCGAGACCTGAACCTTCGGAGTCGCTACACAAAAAAGGGTCCGGCGGATGATCTGACCGGGCACTGTTCTTTACCCTGCCCCCCGGGAAGGGCGTTGGCGCTAACGGTTTCGCCAATGCTCAGCTACGCAGCTACGGGGTCAAAGCTTGCCCTTTGTTTGGGTTCATCGAAGAATACCGGGGAGGTGTTCGTCCGCTGAAGGGCATCGTAGTCTCGCGTGGAGCCAGGAAGGACGCGGGAGGGAGCGATGCTGGACAAGAAGACGTTGCAGAAGCTGGGGGGCTGGGAAGGCTATCGGCTGGAGCGTGCGGTTTGGCCGGAGGAGGCCGGCGGCACGCTGGAGTTGCACCTGAAGCCGACGCGGCAATGGATGCACTGCGAGCGCTGCGGTCATCGGACCCGGCAGGTGCACGAGACGACGCTGCGGCGGGTTCGGGATCTTCCCCTGTTCGAGTACCGAGTGGTGCTGGTGGTGCCGCGTCGCCGGGTGTGGTGCG